>NZ_DKJF01000022.1:43443-61890 GCF_002454615.1 Pseudomonas sp. UBA6699 | reverse complement strand
CTCTTCCGGCGCGCGGGCGGCGCTCGCTCTAACAGGCGCTGCCATACCGGGTGGCAAACACCTGTCAGCCCTAAGGCGATCCCGGTTGGCTTGCCGGCGATGGGCTGCAAAGCAGCCCCATGGCTGCCACCAAGGCTTAGCTGACCGGCATCGGGCCGTGAGGCCCGATTTTTCAACGCTTACGGTATGGCCACCGTGAACTGCACATCACTGTTGGCGGAACCAGCGGTTACCTGTGTATCGATCGCTTTGTAAGCCGCAGAAAACAACATGTCAGTAGGTTTGCTGTCATGCAGGGGATATTGTTTGGAGGCGATTCCATTGTCTACCGGTGTACCCACATTGTCCTTGATGATCAAGGCCAACCCCGTGGCGCCACCTGGCTCCAGGGCGTACAACGTGCCGCTGGCGCCGGCGCCGCCGTAACTTCCGGTGAAGGTTACGCTGGTATTGGCACCGGGGAGCAGTATGCAGCCGCCACCGGGGGTAAGGCGCAAACCGAAGGCGCGGTTTGCGGCCTCATCATCTGGCTGCTTGAACTGGGCAGTGGATACTTCGCCCATGTAGATCCTGCTGGCGGGCAGGCCGGTTGAAGGGTCGATGATTTCAACTGCACAGGTCCCGCTGTGGACCTGGCCAAAGAAGTTGATTGAACCCGTGTTTGCAAGCGCTTGTTGGCTGGAAATTGCCAGTCCAAAGGCTACGACTAAGGGCTTCATATAAGCTGTCCTGTTACAGGTAAGTCGGAATAGCAAACGAGCCCAAAGGGCTCGATTGAGGTGACGCAAGGGGCTCAGGGCAGGCTCGACAGTGCTTTTTGCATCGGCGTGGTGGCGACCCCGTAGTCATTGATGGTGGTAAAGGTCAGTTGCAAGCCAGTGAGCGTTTTGATTTGGGTCAGGTCATAAACCTGCAGATCAAATGGCCGCGCCATGGCCATGGCCTGGATTGCCTCTGTTTTGCCTGCACTGCTGACTTCCAGGCGGCCGAATGTGTAATGGTAGGGCGTTGGGTTGTGTACCACGAGTTCGACACGCCCAGCGCGTTGGCGCACGGACCACTCCAGCTCACCGATGCGCTCTGCGGGCCGGTCTTTCAATTCTTTGGGGCGATAGAAAAGCTTCAGGCGCGTGCGCAGCGCAATATTGAGTACGTTGACATCCCCCGGCGTTGCTTCGGGGATCTCCTGAACATTGAGGTAGAACAGCGTTTCCCGATCCTTGGGCAACTTGTTGGGCAGGCGGCTGATCTGCACCATTTGCTCCTTGCCGGGGTCCAGGCGGAACAACCCGGGCGAAGTCGCCAGAGGGACGGCTGTATCGGTGTCGTCCTTCGCGGTGTTGACCCAGGTTTGCACCGCATAGGGGCGGGGGCTGGGGTTGGCGATCACTACAGAGGTGCTGCTGTTGTCGCTGTCGAACACGATTCGCGTGGTATTGACGGTTAGCGCTGCCTGAGCGGTCTGCATCATGCTCGCGAAGCAAATACCCAAGGCAAGGCGGCGCAGGTGAATCTTCATCTGGCGATACCTTTTGAATGGTATGAAGACACCTCAGGCGACGTCAGTTCGCCTGAGGTGCTTTCTCATGGGATGTTGACAAGAAATTGCACATCGGTATTGGCGGTGCCGGCGGTGACCCCGGTGCCAATGGACTTATAGGCCGCAGAGAAAATCATCGTGGTGGGGTTCGCGTCATCCAGTGGGTAATCCTTGGAAGGCGAGCCGTTGTCTATCGGTGTACCGGCATTGTCCTTGATAATCAAGGCCAAGTCGGCTGCCCCGCCTGGCTCCAGCGCATACAGCGTACCACCAGTACCGGCACCGCCATAGGCGCCAGTGAAAGTCACCTGGGCACTGGTATTAGGGGTTACAGTACAGCCATTACCTGGGGTCACGCGCATGCCGAAGGCGCGCGATGCAGCTTCATCGCCTGTGGCTGCGAACTGCGAAACGCTGACGTTGCCCATGTTGATGCGGGCTACCGGCAGGCCGGTCGACGGGTCAATGATTTCGATCGGGCAAGTACCGGCGTGCACCTGGCCGTAGAAGTTGATCGAGCCAGTATTGGCGAGTGCTGCATTGCTGGCAAGGCCAAGCAAGATGGCAAGCGGGATAAGCTTCTTCTTCATGTTGTACTCCACTGTGGACCCGTTGTAGGCAGGGCATTTCGGCCTATGGATTTCTGCCGAAAAACTTGACGGCAGGGGGAGAAAAGATTAGGTCGTTTGGGAATGGTCGCATGTAGGAAAATACTGATAAGTACATAGTAAAAGCCTAATGCGTGATTCTGCTTCAAGAGTGAGTCGCTTCTTGCCGCCCGACAACTGGTAAAAATGCCAGTTTTCAATGCTGCCTGATTATGGGCATATCAGTGCTTTGTTGATGGGAGTGGGGCATGAGCATGCACAAAGAGAAAGAAAGCAATAAGCCTGTGGCTAAAGAAGTCTCGGACTCAGCGGCCGCCGCAGAGTCTGCGATATTGCTCCTCTATGCCCTTAACGATGAAACACAGCTGAACGGTTTATGGGCAAAGCGCCATGCACTCATTGGTCACGATATGGACTGGCCTGAGTTGGTGGTTTCCGAGCGCGAGATGAACAGAACGACTTGGGAGCTGAGCTTGGTGCATCTGGGTTACCCAAAGTTGCGGTTCGAAACGTCAGCGCGAACATTGAAACTGGACAAGAACCTGCTGACCGACCTGCGGCTATCGTTGAATACACCTATTGGCATGAATGCGCGCCAGGCTGTGAGAATCGAGCAGTCGGACGCCAGCGCGGGCAAGGTGCTTGAGGTGACCCTCGGTCTCAACAGCAGCCATATCGAATACCACAAATGGAAAGGCAGTGAGGCGGTGGTGCACTGGGAGCAACCTGCCACTTACGTGATAGCAAATGACCGATTGAGCGCTGACCGGTTCAAGGAGCACTTCGAGCCCTTGAAGCGCATGAAGGTCGCGACTTTGTCAAAGCCAGTTTCTGTTGCTCTTGACGACGTATGGGTTTATTTCGAATATGACCAGTCACGAATCCGGGTCAACGTCTTCAACGGCCCGGGTCAGGTAGCCGCCCAATCAGATCCGATTCTGGTGCCGGCATCCGAAGACGTCGCTATCGCCTTTGAGGTCGGGGCATTCCCAATCACCCTGACCCAGCTGCCGCCAGTGGACAAAGACTGGGTAGTTGGTCTGTTCGCGCCCAGCTGGTCAATGAAGTGGACCCTGGGAGGGTACATACCGCCGGGCAATTTTTATTTTGCCGTATATGCTCTTTCTGGCTCTGAGATGGCGCAAACCAAAGTAAGTACCCAGGCGCAGGCGCTGAAGTGCTCTCCGCTGATTAGTTTTTGCGATTATGGAGGCGATCTGGAAGAGATCCAGCTGATGTCAGCGGGAGCGCAGCCAGTCTGGGGTGCGGAGGGCACACTGCATGGCGAGTTGCTCGTGCAGAACGGCAAGCACTACTACAAACCGCCGCAATCACTGCCAGCGGCGGTGCGTTTCAATACGGGGGGAGACACATTCATACCTGCCGCCTGCCGCGCGTCCCTGGTTACTCCGACCGAGACAGATATCATTAAAGTAACAGACACGTGGCAGGAGGCCTATGCCACGTTTGTGATTCGCTGGGTACATCCCACGCACTTTATCCGGGTTGCCCGGCACGCCTTGGGCCTTAAACTTTCACTGTTTTACTTAAACGGACGTCAAGAGGAAAAAGCGGTTGCGGACTCGCAGGTATCGTGGCGGGTTCTTGCGGGTAATGGCTCGGTTATTGCTGGCGTTTTCAGGCCAGATGTGAGCAACCCAAGCCCTTACTCTGTCGTCATGGGGGAGGACACCTTCGCTGTGGATGAATGGCGCTGGGGGCTGACAATCATTGCGATGCCGATGCTCGATATTGACACGCTGGTCGACTACTACTCGCGTTGAGCAATGGCCCGTTCAGTGGTGGGTCGATGGAGGCGTCTGGGCCAGCAACTGCTTTTCCTGGTGCCAGTCGAACGGCTCGTCGTTGCGCTCGGCTTCGTAGCGACGCTCCTCGAGTTGCTGGTACAGGTCCAACTCTTCGTCAGGCATGAAATGCAGGCAGTCACCACCGAAGAACCACAGCAAATCGCGGGGTACCAGATGAGCGATCTGTGGGTAGCGCTGGATCACCTGACAGGTCAGGTCCTGGCCCAGGTACTGGCTTTGCAGTGGGTCCTGCGGCAGTAGGGTCAGTAGTTCGTCGAAGCGCTCCAGGAACAGGGCGTGGCTTTCCTCCGGTACCTGCTCGGCGTCACCCAGGGCCACCAAGATGGTGCGCAGGTGGTTCAGCAGTTGCAGGTGGTATTGCAGGTGGGGGGTGGCCATGGGCATGGTCCTCGAGATAGGTCAAACGGGCGCGGAGTATACGCCGGGAGGGAGGGGGCCGCAAAACGGCCCCTGGTTTCAGCGTACCTTGCCGTGCTCAGGCAGCAACTGCGCTTTGTCGAACGCGTCCACATCAATCACGATCCTGCGGGCTTTTTCAGCCTCATGCAGCTGTAGGCCTTCACCTGGCTGAAGCGCACCGGCCTTTACCGCTGCATCAATTGCCGATTGCCCAGGGGTCGGCTGTACCTTGCCACCCTTGATCGCCTGATGCAGCGCCTTGTGCAAGGGTGCAGCTTCCTCCAGCAACTCGCAGGCCCGTTGCAGCGCCGCCACTGGATCTCCATCGGTTTTTGGCCTGAAGCAACCGGAAAGCAGCTCTTCCAGCGCCGGGTCACCTTTGCTACGCCCAATCAGCGCTGCCACTTCGGCGTCCAGTTCATCGCTGGGCCCGGTGTGACGACGGCCAAAGGGGAACACCAGCACGCGCAGGGCGCAGCCAATGAAGCGGTTGGGGAAATTGTCCAGCAGCCTATCCAGGGCTGTTTCCGCCTGGCCCAGGCTTTCTTCCATGGCCCAGCGCAGCAGGGGCTGCATGTGCTGGGGTGAGCCGAGGTCGTGATAGCGCTTGAGCGCGGCGCTGGCCAAGTACAGGTAGCTCAGGACGTCGCCCAGCCGCGCGCTGAGGCGTTCGCGACGTTTGAGCGCGCCGCCCAGTAGCATCATCGACAGGTCGGCCAGCAGAGCAAAGGCTGATGCCTGGCGGTTGAGGGCGCGGAAGTAGCCTTGGCTCAAGGCATCACCGGGCACATTCTCCAATCGACCCAGCCCAAGGTTGAACACGAGTGTGCTTGCCGCGTTGCCGGCAGCGAACATGATGTGCTTCATCAGCAGGTCGTCGAATTCCTTCAGGGCCTGGTCGCGGTCTTCACGGCTTGCCAGGGCCATTTCCTTGAGCACGAACGGGTGGCAACGGATGGCGCCCTGGCCGAAGATCATCAGGTTGCGCGAGAGGATATTGGCGCCCTCGACGGTGATGAAGATCGGCGCCCCCTGCCAGTTCCGGCCCAGGTAGTTGTTCGGGCCCATGATGATGCCCTTGCCGCCGTGCACGTCCATGGCATGCTGGATGCATTCACGGCCGCGCTCGGTGAGGTGGTACTTGAGAATCGCCGACAGCACCGAGGGCTTTTCGCCCAGGTCCACGGCCTTGGCGGTGAGCAGGCGGGCGCTGTCCATCAGCCAGGCGTTGCCGCCGATGCGTGCCAGGGATTCCTGGATGCCCTCGAACGCGGCAAGCGGCACGTTGAACTGTTCACGGATAGTGGCGTACTGGCCGGTGACCAGGCTGGTGTACTTGGCCGCCCCCGTGCCGACGGCGGGCAGGGAAATCGAGCGGCCCACCGACAGGCAGTTCATCAGCATCATCCAGCCCTTGCCGAGCATGGCCTGGCCACCGATCAGGAAGCTCAGCGGCACGAACACGTCCTTGCCGCTGTTGGGGCCGTTCATGAAGGCAGCGCCCAGCGGCAGGTGGCGCTTGCCGATTTCTACGCCGGGGGTGTCGGTGGGGATCAGGGCCAGGCTGATGCCCAGTTCTTCCTGCTCGCCCAGCAAATGGTCCGGGTCGTAGGCCTTGAAGGCCAGGCCCAGCAAGGTCGCGACCGGGCCGAGGGTGATATAGCGCTTTTCCCAGTTCAGGCGCAGGCCGAGGACTTCTTCGCCTTGCCATTGGCCTTTGCAGATGACACCAGTGTCGGGCATGGCGCCAGCGTCGGAGCCGGCCAATGGGCCGGTGAGGGCGAAGCAGGGGATTTCTTCGCCACGGGCCAGGCGCGGCAGGTAGTGGTTGCGTTGCTCATCGGTGCCGTAGTGCAGCAGCAACTCAGCGGGCCCCAGGGAGTTGGGCACCATCACGGTCGAGGCCAGGTCGCCGCTGCGGGTGGCCAGCTTCATCGCCACCTGGGAGTGGGCATAGGCGGAGAAACCTTTACCGCCATATTCCTTGGGGATGATCAGGGCAAAGAAACCGTTCGACTTGATATGCGCCCACGCTTCGGGCGGCAGGTCGAGGTCCTGGCCGATCTGCCAGTCGCTGACCATTGCGCAGAGCGCTTCGGTGGGGCCGTCGATGAAGGCCTGTTCCTCCTCGGTCAGCGTCGGTGCCGGGTAGGCGAGCAGTGTGCGCCAGTCGGGGCGGCCACTGAACAGCTCGCCGTCCCACCAGACGGTGCCTGCGTCGATCGCTTCGCGCTCGGTTTGCGACATGGGCGGCAGGGTGCGCTGGAACCAGCTGAACACCCGGCCGGTAAATACCCTGCGGCGCCAGTCGGGCAGCGCCACCACGGCCACCTTGAACGCCAGCACGATCCAGATCAGCGCCAGCAGCCAGCCGGGGGCGTTGCTGAAAATGCTCATCAGCAGGACGTAGGCCGCCACGATGCCGAGAATCTGCAGGGGCGCCAGGCGCCGGTGCGTGAGGTATGCCGCGCCGATCACCAGCACTACCAACCATAACAGCAACATAATCGGTCCTCCTTGGAACCAGGGGAGCTTGAACCGTCCCAGACAGCTTAGACGTAACGCCGTGAACGGCAGGGTCAGAACAGTGACAGGGTGTGGCGGTGGGAGTTTCAGGATATTTTCAGCCTGTGCCGGCCTCTTCGCGGGCACGCCCGCTCCCACAGGGATATCACAGGGTTCGAGACGGGTGAGGCACCTGTGGGAGCGGGCGCGCCCGCGAAGAGGCCGGTACAGGCGAGAAAACTCTGGAGTAGACTGTGCAGCCCTCCACATTCATAAGGACGTTGCCATGCTGAAGATCTGGGGCCGCAAGAATTCGAGCAATGTGCGCAAGGCGCTGTGGATTGCCCACGAACTGGGCCTGGACTTCGCGTCCATCGACGCCGGCGGCGCTTTCGGCGTGGTCAACGAGCCGCACTACCGCGCGCGCAACCCCAATGGCCTGGTGCCCCTGCTGGAGGACGGCGACCTGGTCCTGTGGGAGTCCAACGCCATCGTCCGCTACCTGTGCGCCGAGTACGGCGCCGAGCAAGGCTGGTACCTGGAAGACCCGCGCCAGCGCGCCCTGGCCGACAAGTGGATGGACTGGACCACCTCGGCCTTGGCAACCCCCTTCCGCCCGCTGTTCTGGGGCCTGCTGCGTACCCCGGAAGACCAGCGCGACTGGGTGGCGATCAACGCTGCGCACAAGCGCTGTGCCGAGCTGCTGGCGATGGCCGATGCTGCCCTGGCCCAGCAGCCGTATCTTTCCGGTGACCAGATCGGCATGGGCGACATCCCACTGGGGTGCTTCGCCTACGCCTGGTTCGAGCTGCCCATCGAGCGCCCGGCCATGCAGCATCTGGAAGCGTGGTACGCACGCCTCAAGGCACGCCCGGCCTACCAGGCTGCGGTGATGACGGCGCTGACCTGAATCGAACACCACGGCTGTTTCGATAGTCACTATCAATACACATGACTGTACTTGTGCGGCCAGGCCTTGCACCATTGGCCGCACTCACTGCGCCAGTGACGTTATCTGGCGTGTCCTGCACCTTATTCTTCGGTAAGTGACCCGCTATGAGTTCTGCCCTGTCCATCCGACAGCTCACCAAAACCTACGGCAACGGCTTCCAGGCCCTCAAGGGCATCGACCTGGACGTTGCCGAAGGTGACTTCTTCGCCTTGCTCGGTCCCAACGGCGCCGGCAAGTCCACCACCATCGGCATCCTGTCCACGCTGGTGAACAAGACCAGCGGCACGGTCAACGTGTTCGGCCATGACCTGGACCGCGAGCCCGCCGCGCTAAAGCGCTGCCTGGGCGTGGTGCCGCAGGAATTCAACTTCAACCAGTTCGAGAAAACCTTCGATATCGTGGTGACCCAGGCCGGCTACTACGGTATCCCGCCTAAACTGGCCAAGGAGCGCGCCGAGCAATACCTGACCCAGCTGGGCCTGTGGGACAAGCGCGACGTGCAGTCGCGTTCGTTGTCTGGTGGCATGAAGCGCCGCCTGATGATTGCCCGCGCGCTGATTCACGAGCCGCGCCTGCTGATCCTGGACGAACCTACCGCCGGGGTGGACATCGAGCTGCGCCGGTCGATGTGGAGCTTTCTCACCGAGCTGAACCAGAAGGGCATCACCATCATCCTCACCACCCATTACCTGGAAGAGGCTGAGCAGCTGTGCCGTAACATCGGCATCATCGACCACGGCACCATCGTCGAGAACACCAGCATGCGCCAGTTGCTGGGCAAGCTGCATGTCGAAACCTTCGTCCTCGACCTCAAGCAGGACCTGGCCACGGCGCCGGTGTTGCAAGGCTACCCTTGCCGGCTGCTGACCCCGCACACGCTGGAAGTGCAGGTGGACAAGGACATCGGCATTACCGCGCTGTTCGGCCAGCTGGCCTTGCAGAACATCGAAGTGCAAAGCCTGCGCAACAAGACCAACCGACTCGAGGAGCTGTTCGTGTCCCTGGTGGAAAAAAACCTGTCGAAGGTGGCCGTATGAGTGTGGAACTGCGTACCAACTGGGTCGCCCTGAACACCATCGTCTACCGTGAAGTGCGGCGTTTTCTGCGCATCTGGCCGCAGACCCTGCTGCCGCCCGCGATCACCATGGTCCTGTACTTCGTGATTTTCGGTAACCTGATCGGCCGGCAGATCGGTGACATGGGTGGTTTCACCTACATGCAGTACATCGTGCCCGGGCTGATCATGATGTCGGTGATCACCAACTCTTATGGCAACGTGGTGTCGAGCTTCTTCGGCAGCAAGTTCCAGCGCTCGATCGAAGAGTTGATGGTGTCGCCGGTATCGCCGCACATCATTCTCGTCGGCTATGTGCTGGGCGGCGTGTTGCGTGGCCTGGCGGTGGGGGTGATCGTGACCATCCTGTCGATGTTCTTCACCGACCTGCAGGTTCACCACCTGGGCGTGACCGTGGCCGTGGTGCTGTTGACCGCGACCATTTTCTCGCTGCTGGGCTTCGTCAACGCGGTGTTCGCGCGCAACTTCGATGACATTTCGATCATCCCGACCTTCGTGCTGACGCCACTGACTTACCTGGGCGGGGTGTTCTATTCGATCAACCTGCTGCCGCCATTCTGGCAGACCGTGTCGCTGGCCAACCCGGTGCTGCACATGGTCAACTCGTTCCGCTACGGCATCCTAGGGGTGTCGGATATCAGCATCGGTACGGCGATCACCTTCATGCTGGTGGCCACCGCGGTGCTCTACCTGCTGTGTGTGCGCCTGCTGGTCAGCGGCCGCGGCATGCGCGCCTGAGGCCTTGCACCGGCATTGGCGGCGCCGCCACTGCCGGCCCACCCACCAGCGCCAGTACAGCATGGTGCCGAAGTAGCCAAGGATGCCCAGCACCACGCCGCACACCACCGAGCCGAGCAGGAAGGGTTGCCACAGCGTCGACAGCTGGTCGGTGATCCACTCGAAGGTCAGTTCGTCAGGCAATGTGCGCGGTGGTACCTGCATCAGCCAGGCGCCGGTCATGTAGGTGACGAAGAACACCGGCGGCATCGTCAGTGGGTTGGTCAACCACACCAGGCTGACCGCGATCGGCAGGTTGCCGCGTACCGGAATGGCCAGCGCGGCGGCCAGCAGCATCTGCGCCGGCATCGGGATCAGTGCCGCGAACAGGCCAACGCCCATGGCCCGCGCCACCGAATGGCGGTTCAGGTGCCAGAGGTTCGGGTCGTGCAGCAACTTGCCGAAAAAGCGTAAGGACTTGTGTTCCCGAATACTGGTCGGGTCCGGCATGTAGCGTTTGAAAAGTCGGCGCGGCATGTAGGCTCCCGGAGCGTTGACCCGGGCAGTATGCCCTTATTCCCGCTCAGCCTCGTTCAGAGTTTGTGACAATTGTTGAGCAAGCCGTGCCGGCAATTGGGCTATGCCTCAGAAGGTGATTTGGCTTCTGGAGCTCTACCTCATGCGCACAGGGATGTTGGCGCTTGCGCTCGGGCTGCTGTGCCTGGGCTTTCTTCCTGTATTGTCACCGGACGGGTGGTTGTGGGTGCTGGCGGCTTGCGCTGGCGTCTGCCTGTTCACCCGCGGGTGGCCATTGGGCTGTTTTCTGTTGGGGCTGTGCTGGGCCAGCTGGTCTGCCCAGCAGGCCCTGGATGACCGGCTGGCGGCCGCTTTGGATGGCCGCACCTTGTGGCTGGAGGGGCGGGTGGTCGGCTTGCCGGCACGCACGGCGCACGGTGTGCGTTTCGAGCTGGAGGCCGCCCGTTCGCGCCGTGCCGAATTGCCACAACGCCTGCAAGTCAGCTGGTTCGACGGGCCGCCGGTACGGGCCGGCGAGCAGTGGCGGCTGGCGGTGACCTTGCAGCGCCCCGCCGGGTTGTTGAACCCGCATGGGCCGGACCGTGAAGCGCAGTTGCTGGCCCGGCGGGTCGGCGCTACCGGTACGGTGAAGGCGGGGCAGCTGCTGGCGCCGGCCAGCTATGGGTGGCGGGACACGCTGCGCCAGCGCTTGCTGGCGGTCGATGCCAACGGCCGGCAGGGCGCGCTGGTGGCCCTGGTGCTCGGCGACGGGGCCGGCCTGGCGCGGGAAGATTGGCAGACGTTGCAGGCCACCGGCACGGTGCACTTGTTGGTCATTTCCGGCCAGCACATTGGCCTGGTTGCCGGTTTGCTCTATGGCCTGGTCGCCGGGTTGGCCCGCTGGGGGCTGTGGCCCGCACGGCTGCCGTGGCTGCCCTCGGCGTGCGCGCTGGCCATGGGTGCGGCACTGGCCTACGGCTGGCTGGCCGGCGCGGGGGTGCCGGTACAGCGTGCCTGTCTGATGCTGGCCGTGGTGTTGCTCTGGCGGCTGCGTTTTCGGCACCTGGGGGCGTTCCTGCCACTGTTGCTGGCGCTGGTGGTCGTGTTGCTGGTCGAGCCGCTGGCGGCGCTGCTTCCGGGCTTCTGGCTGTCGTTCGGCGCCGTGGCCACGCTGGTGTTTTGCTTCAGTGCCCGCCTGGGGGCATGGCGGCCATGGCAGGCCTGGACGCGGGCGCAGTGGGTGATTGCCATCGGTTTGTTGCCGGTGCTGCTGGCCGTGGGCTTGCCGGTGAGCCTGAGTGCGCCGCTGGCCAACCTGGTGGCGGTGCCATGGGTGAGCCTGGCGGTACTGCCGTTGGCCTTGCTGGGTACCTTGCTGTTGCCGTTGGGTGGGGCTGGGGAGGCCTTGTTGTGGCTGGCAGGTGGCTTGCTGGACGTGCTGTTTCGGGTGTTGGCGCTGGTTGCGCAGCAACGCCCGGCATGGGTGCCGCCAGCCCTGCCGCTATGGGCCTGGCTGCTGGTCTGCCTGGGGGCTTTGCTGGTGCTGCTGCCCCGTGGCGTGCCGCTGAGAGGGTTGGGCGGGGTGATGCTGTTGGCCCTTTGGGTGCCGCGCGAGCCGGTGCCTTTCGGGCAGGTGGAGGTCTGGCAACTGGACGTTGGCCAAGGCTTGGCGGTGCTGTTGCGCACCCGGCATCACAACCTGCTGTATGACGCCGGGCCGGCGAGGGGCGACAGCGACCTGGGGGAGCGGGTGGTGTTGCCGACCTTGCGCAAGTTGGGGGTGAGTCACCTGGACGTGATGCTGATCAGCCATGCCCACGCCGATCATGCCGGCGGTGCTGGGGCGATACAGCGGGGTTTGCCGGTCGAGCGGGTTATCGGTGGGGAAGCGCTGGATGATGTTCAGTTGCAACCCTGTGCCAGTGGCGAGCAATGGGAATGGGATGGCGTGGGTTTTTCGCTGTGGCGCTGGGCGGATGGGCGCAGCAGTAATGACCGCTCCTGTGTGTTGCTGGTCGAGGCGCAGGGTGAGCGGTTGTTGCTGGCCGGCGACATGGAGGTAGGGGCGGAGCGTGCCTGGCTGGCGGCGACCGACGCGCCACGCATTGACTGGCTGCAGTCGCCGCACCATGGCAGCCGCAGTTCCTCCAGCGAGGGGTTCATGCGTGCCACGGCGCCGCGTGGGGTGCTGATATCGCGGGGGCGCAATAATAGCTTTGGACACCCGCATGCGCAGGTGGTGGAGCGGTACCGGCGGCATGGGGTGGTGGTGCATGACACGGCGGTGCAGGGGGCTTTGCGGTTGGTGCTGGGTGGGTGGGGGGAGGTTGAGGGGATGCGGGGACAGCGGCGGTTCTGGCGGGCTCGGGTGGAGTGAGGGGAGGGGCTTGCAGGTGCTTGCCATGACATTTTCTATGCCCCAGGGGTTCGCCATGACAGTTGCAGCGCCTGTCAGCCCTGATACCGATCCAAGGCATGCTCCCTGATCTCCGGCAGATGAGCCTCCGCCGTGCCTATGGTAGAGTGGCGGCCTTTATCCGAAGGGGCGTTTACTGTGTGGGAATTGGTCAAGTCCGGTGGTTGGATGATGCTGCCGATCATTCTGAGCTCCATCGCTGCCATGGCTATCGTCATCGAGCGCCTGTGGACCCTGCGCGCCAGCCGCGTCACCCCGCCACACTTGCTGGGCCAGGTCTGGATATGGATCAAGGACAAGCAACTCACCAGTGACAAGCTCAAGGCGCTGCGCGCCGATTCGCCACTGGGTGAGATCCTCGCCGCGGGCCTGGCCAATTCGCACCATGGCCGCGAAATCATGAAAGAGTGCATCGAAGAGGCGGCTTCGCGCGTTATCCACGAGCTGGAGCGCTACATCAGCACCCTCGGCACCATCGCTGCCATGGCCCCGCTGCTGGGCCTGCTGGGCACCGTGCTGGGCATGATCGACATCTTCAGTGCCTTCATGGGCACGCAGATGACCGCCAACGCCGCGGTACTGGCCGGTGGTATTTCCAAGGCCCTGGTCACCACGGCGGCGGGCCTGATGGTCGGTATTCCGGCGGTGTTCTTCCACCGTTTCCTGCTGCGCCGCATCGATGAACTGGTGGTGGGCATGGAGCAGGAGGCGATCAAGCTGGTGGAAGTGCTGCAGGGCGACCGCGAAGTGGAAGTGGCCGGAGGCAAGGCGTGAAGTTCCGGCGCAATCGCCAGCGGGAGAACGTCGACATCAACCTGGCGTCGCTGATCGACGTGGTGTTCGTGCTGCTGCTGTTCTTCGTGGTCACCACCACCTTCACCCGTGAAACGCAGCTGCGGGTCGAGCTGCCGGAGGCCGCCAGTGCCGAGCAGGCGCCGGCCGACCAGGGCAAGCTGGTGGAAATCACCATCAGCGCCGAAGGCGTGTACTCGGTGAACAACCACCTGCTGCCCAAGAGCGACCTGGCCACACTGAGCGAGGCCATCGAGCGTGAGTCGGGTGGTGACAACAAGCTGCCCCTGGCCATCAGTGCCGATGGCAAGACCCCGCACCAGGCTGTGGTCACTGCGATGGATGCTGCCGGCAAGCTCGGCTTCAGCCAATTGCGCATGACCACCGTCGAGGCGGCCCAGGGCACGCCCTGATGGCTATCGCCGATCGCCTGCTCGCCGCCTGGTACGCCGGGCACCCGGCGCTGGCGCTGCTGCGCCCGCTGGAGGCGTTGTACCGCCGCGTGGTCACGCGCAAGCGCGCGCGCTTTCTAAAGGGTGAAAGTGCCAGCTACCGCGCACCGGTGCCGGTCATCGTGGTGGGCAATATCACCGTGGGTGGCACCGGCAAGACACCGATGATTCTCTGGCTGATCGAGCATTGCCGCCAGCAGGGGCTGAACGTCGGCGTGGTCAGCCGTGGCTATGGCGCCAAACCGCCGCAGTTGCCGTGGCGGGTGTTGGCCGACCAGTCTGCCGAACAGGCCGGGGACGAACCGCTACTGATCGTGCAGCGCAGCGGGGTACCGCTGATGATCGACCCAGATCGCGCCCGCGCCGTGCAGGCCCTGCTGGCCAGTGAACCGCTGGACCTGATCCTGTGTGATGACGGCATGCAGCACTACCGCCTGGCACGTGACCTGGAGCTGGTCCTGATCGATGCCGCGCGTGGCCTGGGCAACGGCCGCTGCCTGCCGGCCGGCCCGCTGCGCGAGCCTGCCGAACGCCTGCAGGGCGCCGATGCGGTGCTGTTCAATGGTGCCGGCGAAGACCGTGTCGGTGGCTTTGGCCTGCGCCTGCAGCCATCCGCACTGGTCAACCTGCGCAGTGGCGAGCGCCGCCCACTCGACCATTTTCCCGCCGGCCAGCGCCTGCACGCGGTGGCCGGTATCGGCAACCCGCAACGTTTCTTCAATACCCTGCTGGGGCTAAACTGGCAGCCGCTGCCGCACCCTTTTGCCGACCATGCACACTTCAGCGCCCGGAGCCTGGCCTTCAGCCCACCGCTACCGCTGGTCATGACCGAGAAGGACGCCGTGAAATGCCGCGCCTTCGCCGCCGACGACTGGTGGTACCTGGCTGTCGAAGCACAGCCCACGCCGGCATTCAGCGCCTGGTTCGACAGCCAGCTGCAGCGTTTGCTGCACAAGCCCTGAGCCCGTTTTCATTTCTGGCCATCTGGCCTAAAGGAAGCCTTCAATGGACACCAAACTGCTCGATATCCTCGCCTGCCCGATCACCAAGGGCCCGCTCAAGCTCAGCGCCGACAAGACCGAGCTGATCAGCAAGGGTGCCGGCCTGGCCTACCCGATTCGCGACGGTATCCCGGTCATGCTGGAGAGCGAAGCACGTACCCTGACCGACGACGAGCGCCTGGACAAATGAGCCTGGACTACACCGTGGTGATTCCTGCCCGCCTGCGTTCCACGCGCTTGCCAGGCAAGCCGCTGCTGGCCATCGCCGGCAAGCCGATGGTGCAACATGTATGGGAGCAGGCGCGCAAGAGCGCGGCCAGCCGCGTGGTCATCGCTACCGACGATGCCAGCATCTTCGAAGCTTGCCAGGCCTTTGGCGCTGAAGTGCTGATGACCCGTGTCGACCATGAGTCGGGTACCGACCGCCTGGCTGAAGTGGCGACGCAACTAGGCCTGGCGGCCGATGCCATCGTGGTCAACGTGCAGGGTGACGAGCCGCTGATCCCGCCGGTGATCATCGACCAGGTAGCTGCCAACCTGGCTGCCCACCCGCAAGCGGCCATCGCCACCCTGGCCGAGCAGATCCATGAGCCGGAAACCGTGTTCAACCCCAATGCGGTGAAGGTGGTCAGCGACAAGCACGGCCTTGCCCTGAGCTTCAGCCGGGCGCCGCTGCCGTGGGCGCGTGACACCTTCGCCAAAGGCCAGGACCAGTTGCCAGCCGGCGTACCTTACCGCCGCCATATCGGCATGTACGCCTACCGCGTGGGCTTCCTCCACGACTTCGTCAGCTGGGGCCCCTGCTGGCTGGAGCAGACCGAAGCCCTGGAGCAGTTGCGTGCCCTGTGGCACGGTGTGCGCATCCACGTCGAGGACGCGATCGAGGCGCCTGCCGTGGGTGTAGACACCGCAGAAGACCTGGAGCGCGTACGGCGCTTGCTGGAGGCCTGATGCGCGTACTGTTCGTGTGCCTGGGCAACATTTGCCGCTCGCCCACTGCCGAAGGCGTGCTGCGCCACCAGCTACAGGCTGCCGGGCTCGCCGACCGCGTGCAGGTGGCCTCCGCGGGTACGGGCGACTGGCACGTTGGCAAATCACCCGACAGCCGCACCTGCAAGGCGGCGCTGGCGCGTGGCTATGACTTGTCCAGGCAACGCGCGCAGCAGGTCAAGCAGCGGCACTTCGCCGAATACGACCTGGTGCTGGCCGTGGACGAGAGCAACCTTCGCGACCTGCGTGCCCTGCGCCCGCCAACGGCGACGGGCGAGCTTGACCTGTTCCTGCGCCGCTATGGTGCGGCATTGGATGAAGTGCCTGACCCGTACTACGGCGGCGCCGATGGCTTCGAGCAGGTACTCGACCTGATCGAATCGGCCTGCCAGGCGCTGGTGCTGGAAATCAAGGGGCGGATATGACCGGGCAATGGCAGGAGCAGGTATCGCTCAAGCCTTACAACACCTTCGGCATCGACGTGAAGGCGCGTTACTTCAGCCAGGCCCGCAATGACCTGCATGTGCGCCAGGCGCTGAGCCAGGCTCAGCGCCTGGCGTTGCCAGTGCTGGTGATCGGCGGCGGCAGCAACCTGCTGCTGACGCGCGATATCGATGCGCTGGTCTTGCACATGGCCAGCCAGGGCCGCCGGGTGCTCAGTGATGACGGCGAGCATGTGGTGGTCGAAGCCGAGGCCGGCGAGCCCTGGCACCCGTTCGTGCAGTGGACCCTGGCGCAGGGTTTTTGCGGCTTGGAGAACCTCAGCCTGATCCCTGGCACCGTGGGCGCTGCACCCATGCAGAACGTGGGTGCCTACGGGGTGGAGATCAAGGACGTGTTCGTCGGCCTTACGGCCCTGGACCGCGAGACGGGCGAGCTGCGCGACTTCGCGCTGGCGGACTGTGCCTTCGGTTACCGCGACAGCGTATTCAAGCGTAACCCAGGCCGGTGGTTGATCCTGCGGGTGCGGTTTGCCTTGAGCCGGACCCTGCACGCGCACCTGGACTACGGCCCGGTCCGCCAGCGCCTGGCAGAGCAGGGCGTGACCGAACCGACGGCGCAGGCGATCAGCGATGCGATCTGCAGCATTCGCCGCGAAAAGCTGCCAGACCCGGCCGAGCTGGGTAATGCCGGAAGCTTCTTCAAGAACCCGGTGGTTTCAGCCGAATGCGTGGCGCGTATCCGTGCGCAGTACCCCGGCGTGGTCGCCTATCCGCAGGCTGACGGTCAGGTAAAGCTGGCCGCAGGCTGGTTGATCGAGCAGGCAGGCTGGAAGGGCTATCGCGAGGGTGATGCCGGGGTGCATCGCTTGCAGTCGCTGGTGCTGGTCAACCATGGCCAGGCGAGTGGGGCGCAGATGCATGCGCTGGCGCGACGGATCCAGGCCGATATCCTCGAACGGTTCGGGGTTGAGCTGGAGATGGAGCCTAACCTGTACTGAATTAGAGGGCGGTGCAGAACCTGTAGGAGCGGCCTTGTGTCGCGATGGGGCGCGTAGCGGCCCCAGATTTCAGCGTCAATGCAAATATTCCCGGGGCCGCTTTGCGCCCCATCGCGACACAAGGCCGCTCCTACAAAGGGCAGCCCCGGCGCTGACATAAAGTGATAGGCCAAGAAAAAGCCCCGCCAGTTCGCACTGGCGGGGCTTTTTCATTCAGCCTTGGCTATCAACCATGATGAGGCTTTTGCTCATCGGCGGTTTCCAGGGCTGGCTCGCCAGTGGCTGCAGCAGCTTCCTGCGCGGCTTTGGCGGCAGCCTCGGCCTCACGTTTGCGGCGGCGCACTTCACGCGGGTCGTTCGGCGCGCGGCCGTTGGCCAGCATGACAGTGGCAGGCTCTACCACAGCTGGGGCCGCGACCGGCGCAGGCTCGGCAACCACAGGTGCAGGCTCGGCCACTACTTCTGGCTGGGCTTCGGCAACCGGGGCAGGCTGTTCGACAGCCGGCGCAGCCTCGACCACGGTCGGCGCTTGCTCGATTTCACCGGCTTCGACAGCTGGCGCTTCTACCGGAGCTTCGACAGCCACGGCCGGCTCGACAACAGGCGCTTCTTCGACGACCGGTTGTGGCGCGACTTCGACCACTGGCTCGGCAGTTGCCTCGACCACGGCCACAGGCTCGCTGACCGGCTGCTCGACCACTGGGGCCACGGCCACTTCTTCAACCTTGGTGACAACTTCGACTTGCTCGAGCTTTTCAGCCTGCTCAACCGGCTGGGCGGCTTCGCTGTTGTCGGTTGCTGCAGCGGCAACGACGTCAGCGTTGGCGCGCTCGGCCTGTTGGTTGGCCTGGGCCTCGGCATCGCTGCTGATGTTGCTGGTCGCGACAGCGGCAGTCACGGCCAGGCCCGCCGCCAGTTCAGCACCCAGCTCGGTGGCCTGGTGCTGCTGTGGCTGCTCGTCGCTGCCTTCTTCTTCGCCGTCGATCAGCTCGCCATTGGCATTGCGCTGACGTTCACGACGGTTGCTGCGGCGACGCTGGCCACGCGAGCGGCGGCGCGGACGCTCGCCATCCGTGCCTTCCTGCTCGTCTTGCAGCTGTTCTTCGTTCGGCAGTTGCTCTTCGGCCAGCTCGGCAGCCTGTTCGGCCGCTTCTTCGGCAGCGCGTGGCTGACGCTCTTCACGGGGTGGGCGTGGGGCACGTTCTTCACGTGGA
>NZ_DKJF01000022.1:0-43306 GCF_002454615.1 Pseudomonas sp. UBA6699 | reverse complement strand
TGGAGCACGTTCTTCGCGCGGAGCACGCTCTTCACGCGGGGCGCGTTCTTCGCGCGGTGCACGCTCTTCACGGGCTACGCGCTCTTCACGCGGCTGGCGCTCTTCGCGCTCGGCTGGCGGAGTGGCATCCAGCGGCTCGCGCAGTTCGCGCACGCGCTCTTCGCCACGGTTGCCACGGCGGTCTTCGCGTGGCTGGCGTGGGGCGCGTTCCTCGCGTGGTGCGCGCTCTTCACGTGGCGCACGTTCTTCACGCGCAGCGCGTTCCTCGCGTGGCTGACGCTCTTCGCGTGGTGCGCGTTCGGCACGCTCTTCACGTGGTTTGCGCTCTTCGTCGCGGCGGCCATTGCGGTTGCGGCTTTGCTGACGGCCGTTGCGGCGTTCTTCGTTGCGTGGGCTGCGCTCGGCGGCCGGTTTCTCGGCGGCAGGGGCGACCGGGGCAGCGGCAGGCTCGTCCTTGCCGGCGAACAGGCTGACCAGCGACTTGACCAGGCCCTTGAACAGGCTTGGCTCCGGCGCGCTCGGCGCGGCGGCGGCCGGTGCAGGCTGCTGCACTTCGGCGGCGGCCGGTACCGGTGCATTGGCGCGGGCCGGGGCGGTTTTCACGGCCGCTTCCTGGCGAACCAGGGTACGGGTAGCAGTCGGTTGTGGTGCTTCTTCGGTTTCGCTGGCGGCGATTTCGTAGCTGGACTGGTTGTTCAGCACTTCCGGGTTGTCGTCGCGCAGGCGCTGGACTTCGAAGTGCGGGGTTTCCAGGTGATCGTTCGGCAGGATGATGATGCGCGCACGGGTGCGCAGCTCGATCTTGGTGATGGAATTACGCTTTTCGTTGAGCAGGAACGCTGCTACCGGGATTGGCACCTGGGCACGCACTTCGGCGGTGCGGTCTTTCAGGGCTTCTTCTTCGATCAGGCGCAGGATGGCCAGCGACAGCGACTCGACGTCACGGATGATGCCGGTGCCGGAGCAACGTGGGCAGACGATGCCGCTGCTTTCACCCAGCGATGGGCGCAGGCGCTGACGGGACATTTCCAGCAGGCCAAAGCGGGAGATGCGGCCAACCTGCACGCGGGCGCGGTCGGCTTCCAGGCACTCACGCACGCGCTCTTCGACGGCGCGCTGGTTCTTGGCCGGGGTCATGTCGATGAAGTCGATGACGATCAGGCCGCCGATGTCACGCAGGCGCAGCTGGCGGGCGATTTCCTCGGCCGCTTCCAGGTTGGTCTGCAGGGCGGTTTCTTCGATGTCGCTGCCTTTGGTGGCGCGCGCCGAGTTGATGTCGATGGACACCAGGGCTTCGGTCGGGTCGATCACGATCGAGCCACCGGACGGCAGGTCGACCACGCGCTGGAAGGCGGTTTCGATCTGGCTTTCGATCTGGAAGCGGTTGAACAGCGGCACGCTGTCTTCGTAGAGCTTGACCTTGCTGGCGTACTGCGGCATCACCTGGCGGATGAAGGTCAGGGCTTCTTCCTGGGCGTCGATGCTGTCGATCAATACTTCGCCGATGTCCTGGCGCAGGTAGTCGCGGATGGCGCGGATGATGACGTTGCTTTCCTGGTAGATCAGGAACGGCGCGGCGCGGTCCAGGGACGCTTCCTTGATGGCGGTCCACAGTTGCAGCAGGTAGTCCAGGTCCCACTGCATTTCTTCGCTGCTGCGGCCCAGGCCGGCGGTGCGCACGATCAGGCCCATGTCGCCCGGTACGGTCAGGCCGTTCAGGGCTTCGCGCAGTTCGTTGCGCTCTTCGCCTTCGATGCGGCGCGAGATGCCACCGGCGCGCGGGTTGTTGGGCATCAGTACCAGGTAGCGGCCGGCCAGGCTGATGAAGGTGGTGAGGGCGGCACCTTTGTTGCCACGCTCTTCCTTCTCGACCTGAACGATGACTTCCTGGCCTTCGCTGAGCACTTCCTTGATGTTCACCCGGCCTTCCGGGGTTTTCTTGAAGTATTCGCGGGAGATTTCTTTCAGCGGCAGGAAGCCGTGACGTTCGGAACCGAAGTCGACGAAAGCGGCTTCGAGGCTGGGTTCGATGCGGGTGATCTTGCCTTTGTAGATGTTGGCCTTTTTCTGCTCACGCGCGCCGGACTCAATGTCCAGGTCGTAGAGACGTTGGCCGTCCACCAGGGCTACACGCAACTCTTCGGGTTGAGTTGCGTTAATCAGCATTCTTTTCATGTTGTACCGTCGGTTTCCGGGCTGCCGGAAACGGCGTTCGGCACACACGACGTCTCATGGTCGGTGCCAAGGTGCGCAAAGGGTGGCCGGGCCACCCCCGTGTCGAGCAACGTTCGGCACCAGCCGGTTGCCCAGCCTGCCGTTGTCGCGACGACGCGTCCTGTTTGCTGCGGTGCCAACAAGGCCCCGGTGGCTTCGAATGGGTATCCGAATCAACCAAGCGGGCCTTGTGCACTCAGTCAGGAGGAGGAATCAACCGTCAGCCGTGGACGCCCGGGGGCATCTGTTCAGGACCTTATCCGCTCACCAGCCTTCAATCGGCTGCTGGCCGGACGCGGTGCTACACGGTCCGAGGGCTGTGCATCTCCACCCTGCACGTATCCCTGATAATTCGGGTGCTGCCGCGCGCTGAATCCGCAACGGGTTGCATTTTTCGCCAGCTTCGAATGGGAAGCTGACGCCATTACATGTCCAAGGCTGTTGTTTCCGGAGCATTCGCCTTGCGTTGCGTGGAAGCGACGGGGGCGGGCAGAGCTACAACGAAAAGAATCGGGTAAGCAGGTGAACAACCACACTTGTCGTTTTTTTTCGGTCTTCTCTACACAGCGCTGGTGGCGATTCCAGGCAATTCGGTAAACTGGCGAAAACCCCGTAGGACGGCCTCGCGTCCTGGAGAATTGCGTAGGTCAGCAACCGGCTCTGGGCCTGGTTTTGCTGGCCTGCCACTTTTGGCGGCGTTCGCGACTATAGCAGCAATGATTAAGTGCTTCAATTCCATAAAAAATTGTTATGATTCCCGCCATGACGACCAATACCCCTCCGACTTCCGGCGTACAGCTGATCGAAGTCGCGCCGGAGCTTGCCGGCCAACGCATCGACAATTTCCTCATCACGGCGCTCAAGGGCGTACCCAAGACCCTGGTCTACCGCATCCTGCGCAAGGGTGAGGTGCGGGTCAACAAGGGCCGCGTGAAACCCGAGTACAAGATCCAGGCCGGCGATATCGTGCGGGTGCCGCCCGTCCGCCTGCCGGAGCGCGACGAGCCGGCACCGGTCGCCCAGGGGCTGTTGCAGCGCCTGGAGGCGGCCATCGTCTATGAAGACAAGGCGCTGATCGTGATGAACAAGCCGGCCGGCATCGCCGTGCATGGCGGTAGTGGCCTGAGCTTCGGCGTGATCGAGGCGCTGCGCCAGCTGCGCCCTGACGCCAAGGAGCTGGAGCTGGTGCACCGCCTGGACCGCGACACCTCCGGTCTGCTGATGATCGCCAAGAAGCGCAGCATGTTGCGCCACCTGCATGCGGCGCTGCGCGGTGATGGCGTGGACAAGCGCTACATGGCATTGGTGCGGGGCCACTGGCCCACGGCCAAGAAACAGGTCAACGCGCCCCTGCTCAAAAGCAACCTGCGCTCGGGCGAGCGCATGGTCGAGGTGAACGATGAGGGCAAGGAGGCGCTGACCCTGTTCCGCGTGCTGCGTCGCTTCGGCGATTTCGCCACCATTGTCGAGGCGCGGCCAATCACCGGGCGTACCCACCAGATTCGCGTGCATACCCTGCATGCCGGGCACATGATCGCCGGCGACAACAAATACGGCGACGAAGATTTCAGCCGCGAAATTCGCGAGTTGGGTGGCAAGCGCCTGTTCCTGCACGCCTACGCGCTGACCGTGCCGCTGCCGGACGGTGGCGAGCTCAAGCTTGAAGCGCCGGTGGACGATGTCTGGGCCAAGACGGTGGAGCGGCTGAGTGCGCCGTGACCTATGAAAAAAGCTTATGAACTGCTGATATTCGACTGGGACGGCACGCTGGCCGACTCCATCGGGCGCATCGTCGAGTCCATGAACGCGGCTGCCGTGCGTGCCGGTGAGGCGCAACGCAGTGATGATGCGATCAAGGGCATCATCGGCCTGGCCCTGGACGAGGCCATCCATACCCTGTACCCGCACCTGGAGCCCGTTCAGGTCGAAAGCTTCCGTCAGCACTACGCTGATATCTACACCGCCCTGGATCAGCAGCCTTCGCCGCTGTTCGAGGGTGTGAGCGAGTCGCTGGACGCCTTCCGCGCCGAGGGTTACCGCCTGGCGGTGGCCACCGGCAAGGCCCGTCGCGGCCTCGATCGGGTGCTCAAGGCCAATGGCTGGCAGGCGTTTTTCGACATTACCCGCGCCGCTGATGAAACCCGTGGCAAGCCACACCCGCTGATGCTCGAGGAAATTCTCGGCCATTGTGGTGTAGAACCGCAGCGTGCGCTGATGGTCGGAGATTCGGCATTCGACCTGCAAATGGCCAGCAATGCCGGCATGCATTCGGTGGCCGTGGGCTATGGTGCCATGTCGTTACAGGCGCTGGCCGAGTTTGGCCCGCAGGTGTGCATCGAGCATTTTTCCCAGCTGCGCGAGTGGTTGGCTGGGGCCGCAATTCCACTTCCAAGGTAGGTGAGCATGGCAGACGAATGGAAAGCCCCCGAGGCCGAGCCCGGGGAGCGCGAAGAGCGCAAGAGCTGGCAACTGCTGGAAAAGACCCTGTTGGCCAGTGTGCAGGAGCAGCGCCGCTCACGGCGCTGGGGGATTTTTTTCAAGCTGCTGACCTTCGTTTACCTGTTCGGCATCCTGGCGCTGTTCTCGCCGCTGATGGATATGGACAAGGCGGCCTCGCGCGGTGCCAGCCATACCGCACTGGTCGAGGTGCGTGGCGTGATTGCCGACCAGGAGGCGGCCAGCGCAGACAATATCGTGAAGAGCCTGCGTGAGGCCTTCAAAGACAGCAAGACCAAAGCTGTGGTAATGCGCATCAACAGCCCGGGTGGCAGCCCGGTGCAGGCCGGTTACGTGTACGACGAAATCCGCCGCCTGCGTGCCGAATACCCGGCCATCAAGCTGTACGCGGTAATCGCCGACCTGGGGGCGTCCGGTGCCTACTACATTGCCAGTGCCGCAGACGAGATCTACGCCGACAAGGCCAGCCTGGTCGGGTCCATCGGGGTAACGGCGGCCGGCTACGGCTTCGTCGGCACCATGGAAAAGCTGGGTGTCGAGCGCCGCGCCTACACCTCGGGTGAGCACAAGGCGTTCCTTGACCCGTTCTCGCCGGAAAAGCCCGAGGAGACGCGGTTCTGGCAAGGGGTGCTGGACACCACGCACAACCAGTTCATCGCCATGGTCAAGCAGGGCCGCGGCGAGCGCCTGAAAGACAAGGAGCACCCGGAGCTGTTCAGTGGCCTGGTGTGGTCGGGTGAGCAAGCCAAGGCGCTGGGGCTGGTGGATGGGCTGGGCAGTGCCAGTTATGTGGCGCGTGAGATCGTGGGTGAGAAGGAGTTGGTGGACTTCACCGTGCAGGAATCGCCGTTTGACCGCTTCTCCAAGCGGGTCGGGGCCAGTGTGGCTGAGCACCTGGCCATGTGGATGGGCTTCCAGGGGCCACAGCTGCGCTGATTGCCTGTTCTGGCCCCATCGCCGGCAAGCCGGCTCCCACAGGCATCCCACAGTTCTCAAAACTTGTGCAGTACCCGTGGGAGCCGGCTTGCCGGCGATGGGCCGCAGAGCGGCCCCAGGCCCTCAAGGAATCACCACCCCTTCCTTGGTCAGCATGTCCACCAGCCGAATCAACGGTAGCCCGATCAGGCTGGTGGCGTCGCAGCCATGGGTGCTCTGAAACAAACTCACCCCCAACCCCTCCGCCTTGAAGCTGCCAGCGCAGTCCAGCGGCTGCTCCGCCGCGACATAGCGCTCCACCTGCTCGCGGCTCAGTTCGCGCAAGGTCACGGTAAACGCTATGCAATCGACCTGGCATTGCCCGGTGGCGCTGTTAAGCAGTGCCAGCCCGGTCAGGAAGCACACCTGCTGCCCGCTGCACGCCAGCAGTTGTTCGCACGCGCGCTCGAAGGTCTGCGGCTTGCCCAGCACCTGTTCGCCCAGCACCGCCACCTGGTCCGAGCCGATGATCAGGTGCCCGGGGTGGTTGCCCGCCAGTGCCTCGGCCTTCTGCCTGGCCAGGCGCTGCACCAGCTCTGGCGCTGGCTCGCCGGCCTGGCGCTGCTCGTCTATGTCGGGGCTTGCCCAGGTGAAAGGCAGTTGCAGGCGGGCGAGCAGTTCGCGGCGATAGGCAGAGCTGGAAGCCAGTAACAGAGGAAGCATGGTAGACTCCTGATTCAGTTGAACAAATTCTATCACGCACGATGCCGCCTAATTTCCTTTGACAGGGGCGGGGGGCATCCCTATTATGCTGCGCCTATGTTGAATGACCCGATTCCACCTCACGTTGACCCGCGCAAATTAGCCGATCGTGGCGTAACCCTTAACGGTTCGCTGCCGCTCGCTGATTTGGAAAGACTCTGCGACCCGCTTTCCGACAATGTCGGTACGGTGCAGGCGAAGTTCGATTTTGAACGAGATGAACAGCACGTGGTGGTTATCCACAGCGAGCTGGACGTCGAAGTCAAAATGGTTTGCCAGCGTTGTCTTGAGCTGGTCACCCTGCCGATCCATAGCGAATGCACTTACGCTGTGGTGAAGGAGGGTGCGAATACCCAGTCGTTGCCGAAAGGCTATGACGTGCTGGAACTGGGCGAAGATCCTTTGGATCTGCAGGCATTGATCGAGGAGGAGCTTCTGCTCGCCCTGCCAATCGTGCCTGCTCATCATCCGGAAGAATGCCAGCAGCCGGCGGGCGCAGACGAGCCCGAATCGAGCAAGGACGAGGTATCGCGGTCCAACCCGTTCAGTGTTTTGGCGCAGTTAAAGCGTGACCCAAACGTTTAGGAGTTAATCAATTATGGCTGTTCAGCAGAACAAAAAATCCCGCTCTGCCCGTGACATGCGCCGTTCGCACGACGCCCTGTCGGAAAACGCGCTGTCGGTAGACAAGTCCACCGGTGAAGTCCACCTGCGCCACCACGTTTCGCCAGAAGGCGTATACCGTGGTCGCAAAGTGGTCGACAAGGGCGCTGACGAGTAATCCTTGTCCGCTCAGGTCATCGCGATCGACGCAATGGGCGGGGACTTCGGTCCCCGCAGCATTGTTCAGGCTAGCATTGCCTGCCTTTCCGCTACCCCCTCGTTGCACCTGACCCTCGTCGGTCAACCCTCCCTCCTGGAAGATCTTGTCAGCGGCCTTGCGGCTGCGGATCGCGCGCGCCTGCAAATCGTCGCCGCCAGTGAAGTGGTCGGCATGGACGAGCGGCCATCCCAGGTGCTGCGTGGCAAGCCGGGCTCGTCCATGCGCATCGCCCTGGAACTGGTGCGTGATGGCAAGGCCCAGGCCTGCGTCAGTGCCGGCAACACTGGCGCGCTGATGGCATTGTCACGCTTCGTGCTCAAGACCCTGCCGGGTATCGACCGCCCGGCCATGGTGGCGGCGATCCCGACCCAGGCCGGTTACTGCCAGTTGCTCGACCTGGGCGCCAATGTCGATTGCAGTGCCGAAAACCTGTACCAGTTCGCCGTGATGGGGTCGGTGGCCGCCCAGGCCCTGGGTGTTCACCGCCCGCGGGTGGCGTTGCTGAACATCGGTACCGAGGACATCAAGGGCAACCAGCAGGTCAAGTTGGCGGCAAGCCTGTTGCACAATGCCCGCGGGCTCAACTATGTGGGCTTTGTCGAAGGTGACGGGCTCTACCGTGGCGAGGCGGATGTGGTGGTGTGCGACGGCTTCGTTGGCAATATCCTGCTCAAATCCAGCGAGGGCCTGGCCACCATGATCGGTGCGCGGATCGAGCAATTGTTCAAGGGCGGGTTGCTGGCGCGGGCCGCTGGAGCCGTGGCCATGCCCCTGCTCAAGCGCCTGCAGGCCGACCTGGCGCCGGCGCGGCACAATGGCGCGAGTTTCCTGGGTTTGCAGGGTATCGTCATCAAGAGCCATGGCTCTGCGGGCGTTCAGGGGTTCCAGAGTGCCATCCAGCGGGCGTTGATCGAGATTCAGGAGAATCTGCCGCAGCGTTTGCACGGGCGTTTGGAGGACCTGCTGCTTTAGCCTGCGACGGGGCCCGGGCAGGCAAACAAAGACCTTAGGCATATCCCCGATGAAGTGCTTAAATGTGACCGCTTGGTCTGCGTCTTCATCCAAGCTTTCAGATTCCGCGCCTGGCCCAAGGCCTGGCGTACCCTATCCGACGACAAGATCATAAGGGCTTGTTCAATGTCTGCATCTCTCGCATTCGTCTTTCCCGGTCAAGGTTCCCAGTCGCTGGGCATGCTCGCCGAGCTCGGCGCCGAGAAGCCAGTGATCATCGAAACCTTCAAGGAAGCTTCTGAAGCTCTCGGTTACGACCTGTGGAAGCTGGTTCAGGAAGGTCCGGAAGAGCAACTCAACCAGACTGACAAGACGCAGCCGGCGATCCTCGCCGCGTCCATCGCGCTGTGGCGTCTGTGGCTGGAAGAGGGCGGTGCCACGCCAGCTTTCGTGTCCGGTCATAGCCTGGGTGAATACAGCGCCCTGGTCGCTGCCGGCAGCATCAGCCTGAAAGACGCTGTGCGCCTGGTCGAGCGCCGTGGCCAGCTGATGCAGGAAGCGGTACCTGCCGGGCACGGGGCCATGGCCGCCATCCTCGGCCTGGACGACGCTGTGGTCGTGGAGCTGTGCGCCGAAGCGGCTGAAGATGAAGTGGTCAGTGCCGTCAACTTCAACTCGCCAGGGCAGGTGGTCATCGCCGGCAACAAGGCGGCGGTCGACCGCGCCATGGAGCTGTGCAAGGCCAAAGGCGCCAAGCGCGCCCTGCCGCTGGCCGTCAGCGTGCCTTCGCACTGCGCCCTGATGAAGCCAGCTGCCGAGCGCTTTGCCGATGCGGTCAACGCCATCGAGTGGAAGGCCCCGCAGATTCCGGTGGTGCAGAACGTCACCGCCGCCATCGCGGCCGACCTCGATGCCCTCAAGCAGGACCTGCTGGCGCAGCTGTACCAGCCGGTACGCTGGGTTGAGTGCGTGCAGGCCCTGGCCGCCAATGGTGCAGTCAATCTGGTCGAGTGCGGCCCGGGCAAAGTCCTGGCTGGCCTGAACAAGCGTTGCGCCGATGGCGTGACCACTTACAACCTCAATACCCCTGACGCCGTTGCCGCCACCCGCGCGGCACTGGCCTGATTTGGAGAAGCTTGCATGAGCCTGCAAGGTAAAGTTGCACTGGTCACTGGCGCCAGCCGTGGCATTGGCCAGGCCATCGCCCTGGAACTGGGCCGCCAGGGCGCAACCGTGATTGGTACCGCCACTTCGGCCTCCGGCGCCGAGCGTATCGCCGCCACCCTGAAAGAGCACGGTATCACCGGCACCGGCATGGAACTGAACGTGACCAGCGCCGAGTCGGTTGACGCGGTACTGGCTGCCATTGGCGAGCAGTTCGGCGCCCCGGCCATTCTGGTCAACAACGCCGGCATCACCCGGGACAACCTCATGCTGCGCATGAAAGACGACGAATGGTTCGACGTGATCGACACCAACCTGAACAGCCTCTACCGTCTGTCCAAGGGCGTGCTGCGTGGCATGACCAAGGCCCGTTGGGGTCGTATCATCAGCATCGGCTCGGTCGTCGGTGCCATGGGTAACGCTGGCCAGGCCAACTATGCGGCTGCCAAGGCCGGGCTGGAAGGCTTCAGCCGCGCCCTGGCGCGTGAAGTCGGTTCGCGTGGCATTACCGTCAACTCGGTGACCCCTGGTTTCATCGATACCGACATGACCCGCGAACTGCCTGAAGCGCAGCGCGAAGCCCTGCAAACCCAGATTCCACTGGGCCGCCTGGGGCAGGCCGACGAAATTGCCAAGGTGGTTTCGTTCCTGGCTTCGGACGGTGCAGCCTATGTAACCGGTGCAACCGTGCCGGTCAACGGCGGGATGTACATGTAACCCTGCAACTCAATGTGACGGATTTCGTAAAAAAAGAGTCATACTGCGAGCCTAAAATCCGTTATAAAGCTGCAATCAGATTCCAGACAGCGGGTGCGGTGACTAGCCTGAAGGCAGGTTCAGCTTGAAAAGCGAACGTCTTTCTATAAAATTAGCCACCGGCCAGCTGCCTGCATATATCCATTAGGAGTGAAAACTAGGTATGAGCACCATCGAAGAACGCGTCAAGAATATCGTCGCCGAGCAACTGGGCGTCAAGGCAGAAGAAGTGACTGTTGAGAAGTCCTTCGTCGATGACCTGGGTGCCGATTCGCTTGACACCGTTGAACTGGTGATGGCTCTGGAAGAGGAATTCGAGACCGAAATCCCTGACGAAGAAGCCGAGAAGATCACTACCGTTCAAGCTGCTATCGACTACGTCAAGAACCACCAGGCTTAAGACGTTACCGTCGACGCTACTTGTCGGGGAAAACCGCACTGCCTTCGCTGGCGTGCGGTTTTTTCTTTGCGAGCGCCGCGTATTGTCCAGGCCGCCTCGTTCACCGCGCACCAAGAGCCTGTTGCCATTTCATTCCAGCGCTTGAATGCAATGCCAAGAGACTCTGTTATTAGAAAAGGAGAGTACTGTGTCGCGTAGACGCGTCGTGGTCACCGGTATGGGTATGCTGTCGCCACTGGGTACCGATGTACCGAGCACCTGGCAGGGCATTCTGGCTGGCCGCAGTGGCATCGGTCCGATCGAACACACGGACCTGTCTGCCTACTCCACCCGTTTTGGCGGCTCGGTGAAAGGCTTCGAGGTGGAGCAGTACCTGTCGGCCAAAGAGGCCCGCAAACTCGACCTGTTCATCCAGTACGGCCTGGCGGCCGGGTTCCAGGCGGTGCGTAATGCCGGCCTGGAAGTCACCGACGCCAACCGCGAGCGCATCGGCGTGGCCATGGGGTCGGGGATCGGTGGCCTGACCAACATCGAAGAAACCAGCCGCATCCTGCATGACTCGGGGCCGCGTCGCATTTCGCCATTCTTCGTGCCGGGCTCGATCATCAACATGATCTCGGGTTTCCTGTCGATCCACCTGGGCCTGCAGGGCCCCAACTACGCCATTGCCACGGCCTGCACCACCGGCACCCATTGCATCGGCATGGCCGCGCGCAATATCGCCTACGGTGAAGCCGACGTAATGATTGCCGGCGGCGCCGAAATGGCCGCTTGCGGGCTGGGCATGGGTGGCTTCGGTGCTTCGCGCGCGCTGTCCACCCGCAACGACGAGCCTGCCCGCGCCAGCCGCCCATGGGACAAAGGTCGCGACGGTTTCGTGCTGTCCGACGGTGCCGGTGCCTTGGTGCTCGAAGAACTGGAGCATGCCCAGGCCCGTGGGGCGACCATCTATGCCGAGTTGATCGGTTTTGGCATGAGCGGCGACGCCTACCACATGACCTCGCCACCAGACTCCGGTGAAGGCGCTGCGCGCTGCATGGCCAACGCCCTGCGCGATGCTGGCATCCAGCCGGAGCACGTGAGCTACATCAACGCCCATGGCACTTCGACCCCCGCGGGCGATATTGCCGAGGTGGCGGCGATCAAGCGCGTATTCGGCAACCACGCCTACAAGCTGGCAGTCAGCTCGACCAAGTCGATGACCGGCCACCTGCTGGGGGCAGCCGGCGCGGTAGAGGCGATCTTCAGTGTGCTGGCGATCAACAGCCAGATGGCGCCGCCGACCATCAACCTGGACGAACCGGACGAGGGTTGCGACCTGGACTTCGTGCCGCACCAGGCGCGCAGCATGCCGATCGATGTGGTGTTGTCCAACTCGTTCGGCTTTGGTGGCACCAACGGCTCGCTGGTGTTCCGCCGGTTCGCCGGTTGATGCTCAGCTGGATCGACGGCCAGCCTGCGACTGCGCTCAATCTGCAGAACCGCGGGCTGGCTTACGGCGATGGTCTTTTCGAAACCATCGCCGTTCGGCATGGCCGGCCCAGCCTCCTGGATGGCCATCTCGCTCGCCTGGCGCTGGGTTGCCAGCGGCTGGCGATTGGCGCCGACCTGGCGCAGGTGCGTGAGGAATTGCTGCGCTACGCCAGCCAGCTCGGCGACGGGGTAGCCAAACTCATCCTCACCCGTGGCGACAGCCAGCGTGGTTACGCGCCGGTTGCCGATGCCGTGCCCCGGCGTATCCTGCAGGGCGGCCCATTACCCAGCTATCCTGTTGCCCATGCCGAGCAGGGCGTACGCTTGTTCCCCTGCCAGACACGGCTTGGGGAACAACCGTTGCTGGCCGGGCTCAAACACCTCAACCGCCTGGAGCAGGTGCTGGCCCGTGCCGAATGGCAGGACAGTGACCATGCCGAGGGCCTGATGTGTGACGGGCAAGGCCGGGTGATCGAAGGGGTATACAGCAATCTGTTCCTGGTGCGCGACGGCGTGCTTTTTACTGCCGACCTCAGCCGTTGTGGCGTGGCCGGGGTCATGCGCGGTGCCTTGCTCGAACAGGCGCGCTTGCAGGGTATTACGGCCAACGTCTGCGACCTGCCGTTTGGTGCGCTGGAGCAGGCCGATGAAGTATTTGTTTGCAACAGCGTCTATGGCGTGTGGCCCGTGCGCGGGCTTGCCGCGTTAAACTGGTCGCCGGGCCCGCTTACCCGAAAACTGCAGGCCGTTGCCCGTACGTTACTGGAAACCTGAATTCGTGAGACGTAAATTCCTGCTGCTGCTGGAAATGGGTCTGATCCTCGCCGGTCTGGCGCTAGGCTGGTCGGCCTGGAAAATCAACTCGGTCCTGGAGCAGCCACTGCACGTCACGCAGGAACGCCTGCTCGACGTGCCCAATGGCACCACGCCCAACCGCATGTTCTACCGCATGCAAACCGAAGGGCTGCTCGACGACGCCGTCTGGTTGCGCCTGTACTGGCGCTTCAACATGGCCGGTACCCCGTTGCACACCGGCGAATATCGCCTCACCCCTGGCATGACCGTCGAGCAGCTGTTCGACGCCTGGCGCCGGGGCGACGTAGTTCAATACAACCTGACCCTGGTCGAGGGCTGGACCTTCCGCCAGCTGCGCGCGGCCGTGGCCAAGCATGAAAAGCTCAAGCACACCCTGGATGGCCTGTCGGACGCCGAGGTCATGGACAAACTCGGCCATACCGGTGTGTTCCCTGAGGGCAGGTTCTTCCCCGATACCTACCGCTTCGTGCGCGGCATGAGCGACGTCGAATTGCTGCAGCAGGCCTACATGCGTCTGGAAGAGGTGCTGGCCAAGGAATGGGCCGAGCGCGCCACCGACCTGCCGTACCGCGATCCCTACCAGGCGCTGATCATGGCTTCGCTGGTGGAGAAGGAAACCGGCATCCCCCAAGAGCGCGGGCAGATCGCCGGGGTGTTCGTGCGGCGTTTGCGCCTGGGCATGATGCTGCAGACCGATCCGACGGTTATCTACGGGATGGGTGAACGCTATAACGGCAAGATCACCCGTGCCGACCTGCGTGAGCCTACGCCCTACAATACCTACACCATCACTGGCCTGCCGCCCACGCCGATTGCCATGGTCGGCCGCGAGGCGATTCACGCGGCGCTTAACCCGGCCGATGGCACCAGCCTGTACTTCGTCGCCCGTGGCGACGGCAGCCATGTGTTCTCCGACGACCTCAACGATCACAACTCGGCGGTGCGCGAGTTTCAGCTCAAGCGGCGGGCAGACTATCGCTCCAGCCCCGCGCCGCAGCAGCCGGCAAAGCCGGGCGCCGATGACGCTGCGCCAGCCGCCGGCGAAGAGCAGTCGGTTCCCGATGAGCCGGCTGCGCAGCCGGCGCCGGCCGCTCCCGCCGGTGATGCCCAGGCGGCCGAGCCGGCAACGCCTGACGAACAACATTAAGGACTGCCTGTGAGCGGCTTGTTTATTACTTTGGAAGGCCCCGAAGGCGCGGGCAAAAGCACCAACCGCGACTACCTGGCGGCGCGCTTGCGCGAGCACGGCCTGGATGTGGTGCTGACCCGTGAGCCTGGTGGCACGCCGCTGGCCGAGAAGGTGCGTGAGCTGCTACTGGCCCCCAGCGATGAACCCATGGCCGCCGACACCGAACTGCTGCTGGTGTTCGCTGCCCGCGCCCAGCACCTGGCCCAGGTGATCCGCCCGGCGCTGGCCCGTGGCGCTGTGGTGTTGTGCGACCGGTTTACCGATGCCACATATGCCTACCAGGGCGGCGGGCGCGCCCTGTCGGTCGAGCGTATCGCCACCCTGGAGCAATTCGTCCAGGGCGACCTTCGCCCGCAGCTGACCCTGGTGTTCGACCTGCCGGTCGAAGTCGGTTTGGCCCGTGCCGCTGCGCGCGGCCGCCTCGACCGCTTCGAGCAGGAAGGCCAGGCGTTTTTCCAGGCTGTGCGCCAGGCCTACCTGCAGCGCGCCCAGCGCGAACCGCAGCGTTACAGCCTGCTGGATGCCGCACAGCCGCTCGCCGCCGTGCAGCGTGCTATCGATGCGCTGTTGCCGGCCATCGTGGAGCGTTGCCGTGGCTGAGGCCTACCCATGGCAGCAGGCGCTCTGGCAGCAATTGGCCGGGCGCAGTCAGCATGCCCATGCCTACCTGCTGCACGGGCCGCAGGGCATTGGCAAGCGGGCCATGGCCGAGCGTCTGATGGCCCGCCTGTTGTGCCAGCAGCCGCAAGGCCTTGATGCCTGCGGCACCTGCAAGTCCTGCCTGCTGCTGAAGGCCGGTAGCCACCCTGACAACTACATCCTTGAGCCCGAAGAGGCCGATAAGCCGATCAAGGTCGACCAGGTCCGTGAGCTGGTGGCCTTCGTGGTGCAGACGGCGCAGTTGGGTGGCCGCAAGGTGGTGTTGATCGAGCCGGTCGAAGCCATGAACGTCAATGCTGCCAACGCACTGTTGAAAAGCCTTGAGGAGCCCTCCGGCGACACCGTGTTGCTGCTGGTCACGCACCAGCCCAGCCGGCTGCTGCCGACCATCAAGAGCCGTTGTCAGCAGGTAGCCTGCCCCCAGCCAATCCTGGCTCAGAGCCAGGCCTGGCTGGCCGCGGCGTTGCCTGATATGGACGAGGCCGAGCGCGACGAATTGCTGAGTTTGGCCGCCGGCTCGCCGCTGATGGCGATCAGCCTGCAGGCGCAGGGTGTGCGCGAGCAGCGTGCGCTGGTTACTGACGGGGTGAAGAAGTTGTTCAAGCAACAGCAATCGCCCAGCCAGCTGGCTGAAGCCTGGAAGGCTGTGCCGATGTTGAGGGTATTCGACTGGTTCTGCGATTGGGCGCACCTCATTCTGCGCTACCAGTTGACCCAGGACGAGGAGGGGTTAGGCTTGGCCGATATGCGCAAGGTGGTGCAGTACCTGGCGCAGAAAAGCCGCCAGGCCAAGGTGCTGGAGGTGCAGGCGTGGATCCTCGAACAGCGCCAGAAGGTGCTGGGTAAGGCCAATCTCAATCAAACCCTGTTGCTCGAATCGCTGCTGGCCCATTGGCTGCAACTGCCGGGCGTCCGCTGATTTCCCATTTTCCATGTGTGCCGCTATCCCATGCTCGTAGACTCCCATTGCCACCTTGACCGTCTTGACCTCAGTGCCCATCAGGGCTCGCTCGATGCTGCGCTGCAGGCGGCGCGTGATCGCGGGGTGGGGCATTTCCTGTGCATCGGCGTCAGTGCCGAAAACGCCGGCGCGGTAAAGGCGTTGAGCGAGCAGTACGCGGATGTCGACTGCTCGGTCGGTGTACACCCGCTGGACCTGGCGCCGGGCGAAACCCCGGCGCTGGAATGGCTACTGCGCGAACTAGCCCACCCGCATGTGGTGGCCATTGGCGAAACCGGGCTGGATTACCACTACGAGCCTGAAGCCGCTGAATTGCAGCAGGCCTCGTTCCGCCTGCACCTGGAGGCTTCGCGGCAGACCGGCAAGCCAGTGATCGTGCATACCCGGGCGGCGCGAGCCGATACCCTGGCACTGCTGCGCGAGGCCAATCTGCCGCAGGCTGGCGTGCTGCACTGCTTTACCGAAGACTGGGACATGGCCAAGGCGGCGCTGGACCTGGGCTATTACATATCGCTGTCTGGCATCGTTACCTTCCGCAATGCCGATGCCCTGCGGGAAGTGGCGCGGCAAGTGCCGGTCGACCGCTTGTTGGTGGAAACCGATTCGCCGTACCTGGCGCCGATTCCGTATCGCGGCAAGCCGAACTTGCCGCAATATGTGCGGGAAGTGGCGGAGTATGTGGCTTCGCTGCGCGGGGCCAGTTATGGGCAATTGGCTGAGCAGACAACGGCTAACTTCAAGCGGTTGTTTCCGTTGGCGCGGGTGGGTTGATTCATTGGAGTTGAAGGTTGTGTGAGGGCCATGAGGTGCCTGCCACAATAAATTCAGCGCCTGTGGGCTCGAACACCTTCGCCCCTCATACCATCCCCAAAACCCCACCTCCAACGCATATCCCCCGCAAACACACAAAAAAAACCCGGGTTCTGGGGGAGGAATCCGGGTTAAGACCATTAGGAGTAAAACAAAGGTACGCGGTCCCTGAGCACCTTTATCGGCGCGCCGCTAGGGGGGATGCGCCGCGCCAACACTTCTAGTATTGGCCAGGTTTGGCGGCCTGCCAGTGGCTATTGGTCGTTTTTTAAACAGATTTGGAATACGGCCGCGTCTGGTTCCTCCCGCATCGTATGGTCGAGAGCATCCTGAAACACAGCCATGCTCGGAAGATCCGTGCAATTTCCCGCAAGTTAGGCATAATAAACCGCTTCGATTGTCATCCAGTCCTTCCCATGCAGAAAGAACCTCGTAAGGTCCGTGAGTTTCGCCGTCGCGAACAGGAAATCCTCGATACCGCGCTCAAGCTGTTTCTCGAGCAAGGTGAAGACAGCGTCACCGTCGAGATGATCGCCGACGCCGTGGGCATCGGCAAAGGCACGATCTACAAGCACTTCAAGTCCAAGGCCGAGATCTACCTGCGCCTGATGCTCGACTACGAGCGCGACCTGAACGGGTTGCTGCACTCGGCCGACGTCGACCGTGACAAAGAGGCCCTGTCGCGTGCCTATTTCGAATTCCGCATGCGTGACCCTCAGCGTTACCGGCTGTTCGACCGCCTGGAAGAAAAGGTGGTCAAGGGCAACCAGGTGCCGGAAATGGTCGAACAGTTGCACAGCATCCGCGCTTCCAACTTCGACCGCCTCACCCAGCTGATCAAGGGCCGCATCAGCGAAGGCAAGCTCGAAGACGTGCCTCCTTACTTCCATTACTGCGCCGCCTGGGCACTGGTGCATGGCGCCGTTGCGCTGTACCACTCACCGTTCTGGAGTAATGTGCTGGAAGATCAGGAAGGCTTCTTCCAGTTCCTGATGGACATTGGCGTGCGCATGGGCAACAAGCGCAAGCGCGACCCGGAACCGTCCCACTGAGCTACGCCCCACCGGCTATGCGTACAGGGCTTGCAAAAACCTGATTTATGAGTCAGCTTTTGCCGGCCCCTTTTACCCATGCCGGAGTCATCCATGATCGTCGATCGTCAAGGCAGGCGGTTTCGCAACCTGCGTGTCAGCCTGACGGCTGCCTGCAATTACGCCTGTACCTATTGCGTGCCCGACGGCAAGCGCCTGGTGGCGGCGCAGGACGAGCTTTCGGCAGACGCACTGGCGCGTGGCGTGGCCTACCTGATTGAAGCAGCCGGCATCGAGCGCTTGCGTATCACCGGTGGGGAACCGCTGGTCAGTCCGCGCCTGGATGCCTTTCTCGCCGCGGTGGCCAAACTCGGCCTCGAGGATATTTCGCTGACCACCAATGGTCAGCTGCTGGGCCGTAAGTTGCCGCAATTGCAGGCAGCCGGAATTCGCCGGCTGAACGTTTCGCTCGACACCCTGGACCCGTTGGCGTTTCGCCAGATCGCCCGCGGCGGCGACCTGGCCACGGTGCTGGCGGCGATGGAGCGGGCCCGCGCCATGGGCATGCAGATCAAAGTGAACATGGTGCCGATGCGCGGGCAGAACCTCGACCAGGTGCTGCCGTTACTGGATTACTGCATGGCGCGCGGCTTTGAGTTGCGTTTCATCGAACTGATGCGCATGGGCCATCTGGCGCGTGATCACTCTGCTTTCCTGCGGCAATTTGTCAGCCTCGATGACCTGCTCACGCTGATCGGCGGTCAGCACGCCTTCGCCCGTGTCGCTGCGCCGGTGGACGCCACCGCCATGCGCTATCAGATCCCCGGCAAGGGGCACTTCGGCGTGATCGCCAATGAGAGCGTGCCGTTCTGCCGGACGTGCTCGCGGCTACGGCTGTCGTCCACAGGTTGGCTGCATGGCTGCCTGTCGTCGGGTAGTCGTCATTTCGTTGGCGACCTTCTGGAGAAACCACGTCACCAAGCCTTGCCGGCGCTGCAGCGGTTACTGGTCAAGGCGCTGGCAGACAAACAGGCATTGGCGTTTTCCGGCGGCGTGACGGTGATGAAGGTAATCGGCGGCTGAAGCTGGCGCAAAAGCTGCATCCGCCGGCTATTCGCCGGTTTTTCGTCGCCGGTCACTGGAGGAAAGATGCGTAGCCTGGTCTTGCTGCTGGCGCTGATGGCGTTGGGCGGTTGCATGAATGTCAGCGATATGGGCGAGGGCGTCCGTTATCACATGAGCGACGCAGGGCTGCTGGACCATAGCGAAACCCGGCGCACGCTGTCGATTCGCCTGCAGCCCGACTCGTTCATCTTCATAGGGCAGGGCGCATTCGTGCCGCCTGGCAAGGGCCCGGTACCCCGGCAGAATGCAGTGGCCGAGCAGGCGTTCAAGAGTTTCGTCGAGTATTTCCCGCTGGTGCGCCGCGCCCAAGGCCCGCTGGGCCTGGAAGAGGCCATTGCGCAGGCCCGTTCGGTCGGTGCCGACTATGTGCTGTATACCCGCTTTGCCCGCACCGACGACCGCATCGGCAATGGTGACGAGTGGTACGACGAGCAAGCCGTCGACCGCCTGGGCTGGGACAGCGGTGTGGTGCAGATGATGCTGATCGAAACCAATACCCGCTACCTGATCGATACCGCTCGCATCAAGAGCCGTGGCGGTTTGTTGACGTTCCACGATAAAACCCCCGAGGATTTGCTTGCCGCACCGATGCGCGAGTACGCTCGTAGCCTTCTGGGCATGAGTGAGTGAGGCGAGTGTGATGAGCGACACCGGTAAGGCCAACGACCTGCTGGCGCAGATCCCCAAGGCCAAGGGCCTGCCACCGGTCCACCTGTGGAACCCCGATTTCTGCGGTGACATCGACATGCGTATCGCCCGCGATGGCACCTGGTATTACCTGGGCACGCCCATCGGCCGCAAACCGATGGTGCGGCTGTTCTCGACCATTCTGCGCCGCGATGGTGACGATTACTTCCTGATTACCCCGGTGGAAAAGGTGGGCATCCAGGTAGACGATGCGCCGTTCGTGGCAGTGGCGCTGGAGGTGCAAGGACAGGGCGAGCAGCAGGTGCTGCGCTTTACCAGCAATGTCGAGGATCAGGTCGAGGCCGGCCCGGCCAATCCGCTACGGGTAGTCACCGATCCGGTGACGCAAGCGCCGTCGCCGTACGTGCTGATGCGCAGCAACCTCGAGGCATTGATACACCGCAATGTGTTCTACCAGATGGTGGAGTTGGCGGTGCCGCGCGAGATCGACGGTGAGCAATGGCTGGGCGTTTGGAGCGGTGGCGAGTTCTACCCGATTGGGCGCAGCAGCTGATTGCATTGTGCGTGCGTCGCCGGCTTCGCAGCAAACGAAAAAGCCCCCGGCTGCTTTGACAGCCGGGGGCTTTTCCAATGTTTGGCTCCGCGACCTGGACTCGAACCAGGGACCCAATGATTAACAGTCATTTGCTCTACCGACTGAGCTATCGCGGAATCTGCGCACATCATACCGATCGCCAGGGGGAAGTCAAGCCACCCCCTGCCAAATCAAGCAGTTACAACACTTGCACGATCGCCTTGGTGACGACATGGATGTTGCTCTGGTTCAGCGCAGCCACAGCGATGCGGCCAGTGTCCAGCGCGTAGATGCCAAAGTCGTTCTTCAACCGGGCCACCTGCTCTACGCTCAGGCCCGAGTAGGAGAACATGCCGACCTGGCGACCGACGAAGCTGAAATCGCGATTGGCACCGTATTCGGCCAACAGCGCGACCATCTGCTTGCGCATGCCGTGGATGCGTTCGCGCATTTCGGCCAGTTCGGTTTCCCACATCTGGCGCAGCTCGGCGCTGTTCAACACGGTAGCGACGATGGTTGCGCCGTGGGTGGGCGGGTTGGAATAGGTGGTGCGGATCACGCGCTTGACCTGCGACAGCACGCGGGTGCTTTCGTCTTTGGAGGCGGTAACCACCGACAGCGCACCCACGCGCTCGCCGTACAGCGAGAACGACTTGGAGAATGAGCTGGATACGAAGAACTCCAGGCCCGACTCGGCGAACAGGCGGACCGCGAAGGCGTCTTCGGCAATACCGTCGCCAAAGCCTTGGTAGGCCATGTCGAGGAACGGCACGTGGCCTTTGGCCTTGACCACTTCCAGCACGTTTTTCCAGTCGTCCAGGCTCAGGTCGACGCCCGTCGGGTTGTGGCAGCAGGCGTGCAGCACCACGATCGAGCCGGAGGGCAGGGCGTTGAGGTCTTCGAGCATGCCGGCGCGGTTGACGTCGTTGCTCGGGGCGTCGTAGTAGCGGTAGGTCTGCACCGGGAAACCGGCCGACTCGAACAGGGCGCGGTGGTTTTCCCAGCTCGGGTCGCTGATGGCCACCACGGCGTTTGGCGAAATCCGCTTGAGGAAGTCGGCACCGATTTTCAGTGCGCCAGTACCACCGACGGCCTGCACGGTGACCACGCGGCCGGCGGCCAGCAGTGGCGATTCGGCACCGAACAGCAGCTTTTGCACGGCCTGGTCGTAGGTGGCGATACCATCGATCGGCAGGTAGCCGCGCGAGGCATGCTGGGCTGCACGCTGGGTCTCGGCTTCGATCACGGCGCGCAGCAGCGGAATGCGGCCTTCCTCATTGCAGTACACGCCAACACCCAGGTTGACCTTGTCGGTACGTGGGTCGGCATTGAATGCTTCGTTGAGGCCCAGGATAGGGTCGCGGGGTGCCAGCTCGACAGCGGAAAACAGGCTCATTGTTACTTCGGCTCTGATTGGAGAGTGATAGGGCGTACACGCTCCAGCCGAATGCACTGAAGCGGTGCACAAACGGGGAGTCAGTATAGTGATACCGACCGGTGACCGCGACACTCTGGCGCGGCTTTTCCGGGTATTTGCGCAAATATTTTTTGACCATCGGTCTGATTGCCCGGTCAACCGTAATACCTGGTTGTGGCTGTGCCTTGAAAGCCGCCCCGTGCCGGCGCATTTGGGTATAGACTACTGGCTAAATTTACAGTTGCTGCAGCACCGCGAGGTCCGTCATGTCCGAGTTCCAGCTCGTTACCCGTTTCCAGCCCGCCGGCGACCAGCCCGAGGCGATCCGCCAGATGGTCGAGGGCATCGAGGCCGGGCTGTCGCACCAGACGCTGCTGGGGGTGACGGGTTCGGGCAAGACGTTCAGCATTGCCAACGTGATCCAGCAGGTTCAGCGCCCGACCCTGGTGCTGGCGCCGAACAAGACCCTGGCCGCGCAGCTGTACGGTGAGTTCAAGGCGTTTTTCCCCAATAACGCGGTGGAGTACTTCGTCTCCTACTACGACTATTACCAGCCGGAAGCCTATGTACCGTCGTCGGACACCTTCATCGAGAAGGATGCATCGATCAACGACCATATCGAGCAGATGCGCCTCTCGGCGACCAAGGCGCTGCTGGAGCGCCGCGATGCGATCATCGTCACCACCGTGTCGTGCATCTACGGCCTGGGCAGCCCCGAGACCTACCTGAAAATGGTCCTGCACGTGGACCGCGGCGACAAGCTCGACCAGCGCGCGCTGCTGCGCCGCCTGGCCGACCTGCAGTACACCCGCAACGAGATGGACTTTGCCCGCGCCACCTTCCGTGTAAGGGGGGATGTGATCGACATTTTCCCCGCAGAATCGGACCTGGAGGCCATCCGCGTCGAGCTGTTCGACGACGAGGTGGAGAACATCGCGGCGTTCGACCCGCTGACCGGCGAGGTCTTCCGCAAGCTGCCGCGGTTCACCTTCTACCCCAAAAGCCACTACGTCACCCCGCGGGAAACCCTGCTGGACGCCGTGGAGGGCATCAAGGCAGAGCTCAAGGACCGCCTGGAGTACCTGCACAAGGCCAACAAGCTGGTTGAAGCCCAGCGCCTGGAGCAGCGCACCCGGTTCGACCTGGAGATGATCCTGGAGCTGGGCTACTGCAATGGCATCGAAAACTACTCGCGTTACTTGTCTGGCCGCCCGGCGGGTGCACCGCCGCCAACGCTGTACGACTACCTGCCGCCCGATGCGCTGCTGGTGATCGACGAATCCCACGTCAGCGTGCCGCAGGTGGGGGCCATGTACAAAGGCGACCGTTCGCGCAAGGAAACCCTGGTCGAGTATGGCTTCCGCCTGCCGTCGGCACTGGACAACCGGCCCATGCGCTTCGATGAATGGGAGAGTGTCAGCCCACAGACCATCTTCGTTTCCGCCACTCCGGGGCCTTACGAGGCCGAGCATGCCGGGCGGGTGGTGGAGCAGGTGGTGCGCCCCACCGGGCTGGTCGACCCGCAGGTCGAAATTCGCCCGGCACTGACCCAGGTCGACGACCTGCTGTCGGAGATCCGCAAGCGGGTGGCTGCCGGCGAAAGGGTGCTGGCCACCACCTTGACCAAGCGCATGGCAGAAGACCTCAGCGACTACCTGGCCGATCACGATGTGCGGGTGCGCTACCTGCACTCGGACATCGACACGGTGGAGCGGGTGGAGATCATCCGTGACTTGCGCCTGGGTACCTTTGACGTGCTGGTGGGGATCAACCTGCTGCGTGAGGGCCTGGACATGCCCGAGGTGTCCCTGGTGGCGATCCTCGATGCTGACAAGGAAGGTTTCCTGCGCTCGGAGCGGTCTCTGATCCAGACCATTGGCCGTGCGGCGCGTAACCTCAATGGCCGGGCCATCCTGTACGCCGACAACATCACCGGCTCGATGCAGCGGGCGATCGATGAAACCGAGCGCCGCCGCGAGAAGCAGATCGCCTTCAACGAAGCCAACGGCATCGTGCCCAAGGGCGTGATCAAGGACATTACCGACATCATGGAGGGCGCCACCGTACCGGGTGCGCGCAGCAAGAAGCGCAAGGGCATGGCCAAGGCCGCGGAGGAAAGCGCCCGTTACGAGGCCGAACTGCGCACGCCTGGGGAGATCACCAAGCGTATCAAGCAGTTGGAGGAGAAAATGATGCAGTTCGCCCGCGACCTGGAGTTCGAAGCCGCGGCGCAGTTGCGTGACGAGATCACCAAGCTGCGCGAGCGGTTAATCACCAGCTGAAGGCTGGCGCCGGCCCTGTGGGTGCATCGTAACACGCTCAATGGGCCTCGCCAGCTTTCAAGCCCTGGGGCAATTTGCGCGTCAGCAGCACCGCCACCATGCTTACCGCCAAACCAATCCCGACGAAGTGGAAAGCGTCGTTGTAAGCCATGATCAGCGCCTGCTGGTGGGTGATCTCGCTCAGCTTGCCCAGCGCCGCGTTGTCACTCCCCAGGCGCTCCGTCAGTTGCGCCAGGCGCTCGGCCACTTGGGGGTTGGTGGGCACCACGGCCTCACGCAGGTAATCGAAATACACCTTGGTGCGGGCGTCCAGCAGTGTTGCCAGCAAGGCAATGCCAATGGCGCCGCCGAGGTTGCGCAGGATATTGAACAGGCTCGACGCAGACCCTGCGTCCTGCGGCTGAATATAGGCGGTGGCGATCAGCGAGATGGTGACCATGATCATCGGCTGGCCCAGTGCGCGAATGATCTGCACATGATTGAACTGCGGCCCGGCAAAGTCAGGGTTCAGTACCCCCGAGCCGAAACTGGCAGCGCCGAACAGGCAGAAGCCCAGCGCACACAGCACCTTGGGCGATACCACCTTCATCAGCTGCGGCACCAGCGGAATCAGGAACAGCTGCGGAATGCCCATCCACATGATCACTTCGCCAATCTGCAGGGCGTTGTAGCCCTGCACCTGGGTCAGGTACAGCGGCAGCAGGTAGATCGAGCCGTACAACCCCACGCCCATGCCCAGGCTAGCGATGCTCGACAGGCCGAAGTTACGGTTGCCGAGTATGCGCAGGTTGATCAGTGGGTGCGGCCTGGAAAACTGCAGGATGACGAAGGTGATGAGGCTGACCAGGGCGACGCTGCCCAGGGCCACGATCAAGTGCGATTCCAGCCAGTCCTTGCGGTGGCCTTCTTCGAGAAATACCTGCAGGCAGCCCAGGCCCAGGCCGAGTGTGAGGATGCCGGCATAGTCGGTGCTTTTCAGCAGGTCCCAGTGCGCCTCCTTTTTCTCCAGCCCGTACAGCAGGCCAGCGATCATCACCAGGCCCGGCGGGATGTTGATGTAGAAGATGTATTCCCAGCCCCAGTTCTCGGTCAGCCAGCCGCCCAGGGTGGGGCCGATCGACGGCGCGAAGGTGGCGGTCATGGCGAACATGGCCATGCCCTTGGCACGGTGGTGCTCCGGCAGTTTGGTCAAGGTCAGGGTGAATGCCAGCGGGATCAGCGCGCCTCCGGTAAAGCCTTGCAGGGCGCGGAACAGGATCATGCTTTCCAGGTTCCAGGCCATCGAGCACAGCAACGAAGACAGCAGGAACCCGGCCGAAACCCACACCGCCAGGCGCCGCGCCGACAGCAGCTGCACCAGCCAGGCCGTCAGCGGGATCATGATGATTTCCGCGACCAGGTACGAGGTGGAAATCCACGAGCCTTCTTCCAGGGTGGCCGACAGCGCGCCCTGGATGTCCTTGAGCGAAGAGTTGGTGATCTGGATGTCCAGCACCGCCATGAAGGCGCCGAGCATCACGCTCATCACGGCGATCCAGTCGCGGCGGCTGGGTTCCCCCGTTGGGCGCAGCAGTTGTTCAGCGGCCATCGTGGCCTTCGTCTTCGTTGCGCAGGTCCACGGTGGCAGTGACCGACATGCCCGGGCGAATACGCCCGTGCAGAGGGTTGTCGGCGCGGAAGGTGAGTTTTACCGGGATGCGCTGGACCACCTTGGTGAAGTTGCCAGTGGCGTTGTCCGGTGGCAGCAGGCTGAATTGCGCACCCGAGGCTGCGAACAGGCTGTCGACCCGGCCTTCGATCGGCGTATCGGGGTAGCTGTCGAACAGCAGTTCGGCGCGCTGGCCTGGCTGCATATGGCCGATCTGGGTTTCCTTGAAGTTGGCCTGCACCCAGATGTCTTCGTCAGGCACGATCGACAGCAAGTAAGCCCCGGCCTGCACCACCTGGCCATTACGGGCACTGCGCTGGCCGATGGTGCCGCTGATGGGCGCGCGGATCTCGCAGCGGGTGAGGTTCAACTCGGCCTGGGCCAGGTCGGCGCGGGCATTGGCGATCTGCGCATCGAGGCGCTTGAGCTCGGCATTCAGTGCGCTGACCTGCTGGCGCTGGCTTTGCAGGTCGGCACGGGCCTTGTCCACTTGCGACCCGGCAACATGGCTGTCGGCCGACAGGGTGGTGACCCGTTCTTCCGACACAAACCCTGGCTTGCGCAGCTTCTCGGCGCGGCTCAGGTCCAGCCGCGAGCGGTCGAACGTGGCCTGGTTGGCGGCCACCTGGGCCTGGCCGGCGGCAATCAGGCTGCTTTGCTGGGTAAGGCGGCTTTGCGCCTGGGCGTACTCGGCTTCGCGGGTGGCCAGTGCCGCACGGGCGCGCTCAAGGGCCAGCTCGAAATCGGCCGCCTCCAGGCGCACCAGCAGGTCGCCCTGGTTGACATGCTGGTTGTCTTCGACCGGCACGCTGTCGATGCGCGCGCCCAACTGGCTGGAGACACGGGTGATCTCGCCCTGTACGTAGGCGTTGTCGGTGCTTTCGTAGAAGCGCCCCTTGAAATACCAATGGGCCAGGAAAGCCAAAGCAATGATGGCCACCAGGGTGAAGAATATCGCCAGGCGGCGTTTGAGTTGGGCAGGCATGGGGATTGTCGTTGCAGAAATGTAAATAAATTTAACAGCGGCAGATGGCCACTCGGCAAGTGACGTTCGCGCCATTGCTGGAGCCTGGTGCCCGCCACCTGCTAACATCCCGCCTTTGTTTCATCTTTCGTTCGAGACTCTCCATGACCACCGTACGCACGCGTATCGCGCCATCGCCTACCGGCGACCCTCATGTTGGCACTGCCTACATCGCCCTGTTCAACTACTGCTTCGCCAAGCAGCACGGCGGTGAGTTCATCCTGCGCATCGAAGACACCGACCAGTTGCGCTCCACGCGCGAGTCGGAGCAGCAGATCTTCGATGCCCTGCGCTGGCTCGGCATCGAATGGAACGAAGGCCCGGACGTTGGCGGCCCGCACGGCCCGTACCGGCAGAGCGAGCGTGGCGAGATCTACGCCCAGTACGCCAAGCAACTGGTCGACGCCGGCCACGCTTTCTACTGCTTCTGCACCGCCGAAGAGCTGGAACAGATGCGTGCCGAACAGCAAGCCCGCGGCGAAACCCCGCGCTACGACGGCCGTGCCTTGCTGCTGAGCGACGAGGAAGTGCAGCGCCGCCTGGCCGCTGGCGAACCGCACGTGATCCGCATGAAGGTGCCCAGCGAAGGCGTGTGCGTGGTGCCGGACATGCTGCGTGGCGATGTCGAAATCCCGTGGGATCGCATGGACATGCAGGTGCTGATGAAGAACGACGGCCTGCCCACGTACTTCCTGGCCAACGTGGTGGACGACCACCTGATGGGCATTACCCACGTGCTGCGCGGCGAAGAATGGCTGCCATCGGCACCCAAGCTGATCAAACTGTACGAGTATTTCGGCTGGGAGCAGCCCAAGCTGTGCTACATGCCGCTGCTGCGTAACCCCGACAAGTCCAAGTTGTCCAAGCGCAAGAACCCGACGTCGGTCACCTTCTACAAGCGCATGGGCTTCATGCCCGAAGCCATGCTCAACTACCTGGGCCGCATGGGCTGGTCGATGCCGGACGAGCGCGAGAAGTTCTCGCTGGCCGAGATGGTCGAGCACTTCGACCTGTCGCGCATCTCGCTGGGCGGCCCGATCTTCGATATCGAGAAGCTGTCCTGGCTCAACGGCCAGTGGCTGCGCGAGCTGCCCGTCGAGGAGTTCGCGGCGCGCCTGCAGAAGTGGGCGTTCAACAGCGATTACATGATGAAGATCGCTCCGCATGTGCAGGGCCGGGTGGAAACCTTCAGCCAGGTCGCCCCGCTGGGCGGTTTCTTCTTCGAAGGCGCGTTGAAGCTGGACGCCAAACTGTTCGAAAGCAAGAAGTTGTCGGCCGACCAGGTGCGCCAGGTCATCCAGCTGATCCTGTGGAAGCTCGAAAGCCTGCGCCAGTGGGAAAAAGAGCGTATCACCGGCTGTATCCAGGCTGTGGTCGAGGCGCTGGAGCTGAAGCTGCGCGATGCCATGCCGCTGATGTTCGCGGCCATCACCGGCCAGGCCAGTTCGGTGTCGGTGCTGGACGCCATGGAAATCCTTGGCCCGGACCTGACCCGCTACCGCCTGCGCCAGGCCCTGGACCTGCTGGGTGGTGTGTCGAAGAAGGAAAACAAAGAGTGGGAAAAGCTGCTGGCCACCATCGCCTGAGGAAGGCCGCAACCGAACCTTGTGGGAGCGGCCTTGTGTCGCGAAAGGACCGCAACGCGGTCCCACGATTTCAGCTTCAACGCAAATATCGCCGGGGCCGCGTTGCGGCCCTTTCGCGACACAAAGCCGCTCCCACAGGTTGATCGCAGGCCCCGGATGCTCAGGTTTGGGCAGGGCAGGGCGGTAAGTGATTGTTATCTGTGAAAAAATTTTTGGTTATTTTTGAAAATTCGTTTGACAGCCCTGCAATCCGATCTTAATATGCGCCCCGTCCACAGCGATGAACGTAAACGAAGCGCCAGGCACCCAGCCAGCGGTTCGGTTCAAAGCGACATTGTGGGGCTATAGCTCAGCTGGGAGAGCGCCTGCATGGCATGCAGGAGGTCAGCGGTTCGATCCCGCTTAGCTCCACCAAATTCCGCTTAACAGCCCAGGCTGGTAAGCAAGACCGGGTCCAGCAGCCGGGTCTTGAAGGTAAGAAGGTTCGTCCCCTTCGTCTAGTGGCCTAGGACACCGCCCTTTCACGGCGGTAACAGGGGTTCGAGTCCCCTAGGGGACGCCAGTTTTGCACAAGCGATGTTGTAGATGTCGCTGGGCCGCGAGGCTAAAAATCCGGGGCTATAGCTCAGCTGGGAGAGCGCCTGCATGGCATGCAGGAGGTCAGCGGTTCGATCCCGCTTAGCTCCACCAATTCTGCCAGGGTTCACGCGAGTGAATCTTCGCGAAGGTTACGTCCCCTTCGTCTAGTGGCCTAGGACACCGCCCTTTCACGGCGGTAACAGGGGTTCGAGTCCCCTAGGGGACGCCACTTTTCCTGCGTTTTGCAGGGCTTAAAAAGGCTCGTCGATTATTGATGAGCCTTTTGTTTCGGGGCTATAGCTCAGCTGGGAGAGCGCCTGCATGGCATGCAGGAGGTCAGCGGTTCGATCCCGCTTAGCTCCACCATTTATGCCAGGGTTCATGCAAATGAATCTTTGCGAAGGTTATGTCCCCTTCGTCTAGTGGCCTAGGACACCGCCCTTTCACGGCGGTAACAGGGGTTCGAGTCCCCTAGGGGACGCCAATTTTTTTACCCGCGTTTTGCGGGACTTTGAAGGCTCATTCGATTATTGAATGAGCCTTTTGTTTTTCCCCTTCCCCCGTTTTCCCTGTCATACCTGCTCTGGAATAGGGCCATGGCTTTTGCCTGGCTAACGCATTCTGCAGGCTGCGCAGGGTGCATTGACCCTGGAGCATGGCGATGTCGCTGGACATTGACCCGCTCGCCGCTGCTAAATCGGCTTTTGCGCCAAGGAAGCGAACATGAGTTGGGACCTGCCAACACCCTTCGTCATCGACCTGCGCGTCGGCAGCGAGGACATCGATGGCCTCGGCCACGCCAACAATGCCGTCTACGTCACCTGGCTGGAGCGCTGTGCCTGGCGTCACTCCCAGCGCCTGGGCCTGGACCTTGCCGCGTATCGCCGGCTGGACCGTGCAATGGCTGTGGTGCGCCACGAAATCGATTACCTGGCGGCCGCCTACGAAGACGACGAATTGCAACTGGCCACCTGGATCATCGACTGGGATCAGCGCCTGCGCATGACCCGGCGTTTCCAACTCCAACGCCCGCGTGACGGTGTGACCCTGCTGCGAGCGCAGACCACCTTCGCCTGCATCGAGCTTTCCAGCGGCAAGCCCAGGCGCATGCCGGCAGAATTTCTCGACGGTTATGGGCCGGCGCTGATCGGTGCCTGAAACGCCGGGTTTTTTTGTTAGACTGCCGCCTTTTTCCGCCGAGACCCCGACATGCAAATTGCTCTGGCCCCCATGGAGGGGCTGGTCGACAACATCCTGCGCGACGTGCTGACCCGTGTGGGCGGCATAGACTGGTGCGTCACCGAGTTCATTCGGGTGTGCGACCGCCTGTTGCCGCCGGCTTCGTTCCACAAGCTGGCGCCCGAGCTGCGCCAGGGGGCGCTGACGGCTGCCGGGGTGCCCATGCGCGTGCAACTGCTGGGGTCGGACCCGCTATGCCTGGCGGAAAACGCCGCACTGGCCTGTGAACTGGGCGCGCCGGTCATCGACCTGAACTTTGGCTGCCCGGCCAAGACAGTGAACAAGTCCCGCGGTGGCGCCGTGCTGCTCAAGGAGCCGGAGTTGCTCCATGCCATCGTGCATGCCGTGCGCCGCGCGGTGCCTGCGCATATCCCGGTAACCGCGAAGATGCGCCTGGGCTTCGATAGCCCGGCCGGCGCGCTGGATTGCGCCATGGCGCTGGCTGACGGCGGCTCGGCGCACCTCGTGGTGCATGCGCGGACCAAGGTCGAGGGCTACAAGCCGCCCGCCCATTGGGAGTGGGTGGCGCGGGTGCATGACGTGGTCAAGGTGCCCGTGTTTGCCAATGGCGAGATCTGGACCGTGGACGACTGGCGGCGTTGCCGTGAAGTCAGTGGTGCCGAGGACATCATGCTTGGCCGTGGGCTGGTTTCGCGCCCTGACCTTGGCCTGCAGATAGCCGCGGCGCGGGATGGGCGTGATTACCAGCCGCTGGGCTGGCAGGACCTGCAGCCGCTGCTGCGCGAGTTCTGGCGCCAGGCCCAGGCCAAGCTGTCACCGCGTTATGCGCCTGGCCGACTGAAGCAGTGGCTGGCCATGCTGACCCGTAGTTACCCAGAGGCGGTGCTGCTGTTTGCCGAGTTTCGCCGCGAGGATGACTGTGCGCGCATCAGCCGGTTGCTGGGCTGTGAGGCGGTGGCCGAGGCCTGTGTTGCCTGATCGGCCATCGCCCGTTCAACCTCTGCAGATTTTTTCAATTTACCCCCTTGAAAGCCTTTGTCTCGTCCCTATCTCTTGAGTACGCGATGCCGAATTCGGGTCGCGCAATGACTTACTTGCTGATACTCAGGAGTTTATGACCATGACTACCGCTTTCTCTCTTGCTCCACTGTTCCGTCATTCCGTTGGCTTCGACCGCTTCAATGACCTGTTCGAATCCGCGGCCCGTAATGAGGCTGGTAGCAGCTACCCGCCCTACAACGTGGAAAAGCATGGCGATGACCAATACCGTATCGTGGTTGCCGCAGCCGGTTTCCAGGAGCAGGACCTCGACCTGCAGGTCGAAAAGGGTGTCCTGACCGTTATCGGTGGCAAGCGTGACAATGGCGACGCTGAAGTGACCTACCTGCACCAGGGTATCGCGCAGCGCGCCTTCAAGCTGTCGTTCCGCTTGGCCGACCACATTGAAGTCAAGGCTGCCGGCCTGGCCAATGGTCTGCTCAGCATCGACCTGCTGCGCATCGTGCCTGAAGAAGCCAAGGCCAAGCGCATCCCGATCAACGGCGACAAGCCAGCGCTGAATTGATGGGATCGTTCTAAACAAGGGCATCTTTGGGTTAATGCCTGCGTTACTGGGGCTGCTTTGCAGCCCTTCGCGGGCACGCCCGCTCCCACAGGTTTAGCGCTGAACTCAAGATGTGGGAGCGGGCGTGCCCGCGAAGGGTCGCAAAGCGGCCCCAAATTGCTTAACTGGCTGGCATTGACCTTCGGGTCCCCTTTTTTTGCCTGGCCCCGCGAAAGCGGCCACACCGGGGTTCCAGTCAGTAATCCGCCGGTGCTTCCAGCAACATCTGCCGGAACTCCGCCAACGGCAACGGCCGGCTATGCAGGTAGCCCTGGTACAGGTAGCACCCCAGTTGCTCGAGAAACTCCAGTTGCTCTGTCAGTTCTACCCCTTCGGCAATCACCGCCAGGTCCAGGCTGCGGGCCATGGCGACGATGGCACGGACGATTTCCGCATCGTTCGGGTCGACCGTCGCATCGCGCACGAAGCTCTGGTCGATCTTCAGTGCATCGACCGGTAAGCGCTTCAGGTACGTCAGCGACGAGTAGCCCGTGCCGAAGTCATCCATGGCGAAACTCACCCCATAGCGCTTGAGCTCGCGCATCTTGCTGATGGTGTTTTCCAGGTTCTGGTTGACGATGCCCTCGGTGATTTCCAGCTTCAGCATCTTGCGGGGCAGACGGTAGTCGTCGAGGCTGCGCAGTACCCGCCCCACGAAGTCGGCCTGGCGGAACTGCCGCGGGCTGATGTTCACGCACAGGCTGAAGTCGTCGGCGTCGATCAGGCCGTCCGTCAGCATGCGCGCGCAGGCGTCGCAGGCCTCGTCCAGGATCCAGCTCCCCACTTCCAGAATCAGCCCGCTTTCCTCCAGTACCTGGATGAACTGCGCGGGTGGCTGCTGGCCAAGTTGCGGGTGGTGCCAGCGCAGCAGCACCTCGGCACCGACGATGCGGTTGTCACGGGCATCCACCTGCGGTTGGAAGTGAAACGCCAGTTCGCCGCGGGCCAGGGCCAGGCGCAGGTCGTTCTCCATGCGCAGGCGTTCGCTGGCGGCCTTTTGCATGGTGGTGTGAAACAGCTGGGTAGTGTTGCGACCGGAATCCTTGGCCCGGTACAGGGCGATATCGGCGCGTTTGAGCAGGTCGGCCGGGGTGGCACCATGGTCGGGGATCAGCGCCACGCCGATGCTGGGCGTGACCTGCAGGCGCTGGCCATCCAGCGACATGGGCTCGGCCAGCAGCTCGCGCAGGGTGTCGGCCAGTTCGCGCACTTGTGCTTCCACCAATTCTCGGCTGCCTTCCAGGCCACTGAGCAGCACCACGAACTCGTCGCCGCCCAGGCGCGCCACGGTGTCTTCCAGGCGCACGCTGGCTTCCAGGCGCGCGGTAATGATCTTCAGCACCGCGTCGCCCACCGGGTGGCCCAACGAGTCGTTGATGTGCTTGAAGTGGTCAAGGTCGAGGAACAGCAGCGCGCCGCGCAGGTTGTGGCGCTTGAGCAGGGCGATCTGCTGGCTGAGGCGGTCCATCAGCAGGGCGCGGTTGGGCAGGTTGGTCAGCGGGTCGTGGTAGGCCAGGTGCCGGATCTGCGCCTGGGCGTTCTTCTGCTGGCTGACGTCGCGGGCGGTCAGCAACAGGCAGTCCACTTCATTGAGGGTGATCCGCTCGACCGACACCTCCACGGTCAGGATATCGCCGCGCTTGTTGCGCCCGAGCATCTCGCGGTGATGAACCCGACCGCGCTCGCGCAGTTCGGCGAGCAAGGCGCCGCGTTGCTTGTCATCGGCCCAGATGCCGATTTCGTACACCGTCTGGCCCACCACTTCCGCAGCGCTATAGCCGGTCAGGCGGCAGAAGCCATCGTTGATTTCCAGGTAACGGCCACTGTTGCATTCGGTGATGGTGATGGCGTCAGGGCTGGAGTGGAAGGCCTTGGCGAACTTTTCCTCGCTGGATTTCAGGGCCGCTTCGGCGCGTTGCTGTTGGGTGATGTCGCGCAGGGTGGTCACGCTGCAGGGCTGGTCGTCGACAGTAATCAGGCGGCTGGAGATCACGCACGTCAGGGGCGCCCCACTGCGGTGGTTGACGACCACGGCGACATTGCTCAGCGCCTGTTCGCGGATCACCCGTTCGATGCGTTGCGCACGCTCGGTGGATTCGGCCCACAAGCCGATCTCCTCGGCCGTGCGGCCAAGCACTTGCTCGCTGCTCCAGCCGAAGTTCTGGGTGAAGGCCGGGTTGATCTCGATGAACTGGCCAGTGTCCTGGCGGGTAACGCAGATGGGGTCGGGGCTGACCTGGAACAGGCTGGCGAACTTCTCCTCGGAGGCGCTCAGGCGCTGCTCGCGTTCGACCTGGTCGGTAATGTCGAGCAACGTGCCGGCCATGCGCAGCGGGTTGCCCTGGTCGTCCCGGTAAAGCCGGGCGCGGCTCTCGATGTAGCGCGAAACGCCGTTTTCCAGCTGCACCCGGTAGGTGATCTGGTAGTTGCCGGCAGGACCTTCGCGCAGGCTTCGGTAGGCCTGGCGCATCGAGTTGCGCTCTTGTTCCGGTACACCCTCGAAGAAGGCGTCGAACGACTCGTGGAAAGGAATCGGCGGCAGGCCGTGCAACTGCGCGGCGCGGGCCGAGCCATAGAGCATGCCGCTGGGGATATGCCAGTCCCAGGTGCCCAGCTGCGCCGAGTCCAGGGCCAGGTCCAGGCGCTCCTGGCTGTCTTTCAGGGCCTGCTCGGCGCGCTTGCGCTCGCTGGTGTCGACGAAGGTGCTGATCAGGAAGGTCACGCCTTCCAGTTCGATGCCCTGGGTGCAGAGAATGCCGTCGTGCACCTTGCCGCTGATGGCCCGGAACTGGACCTCCATGATCTGCGGGTCGCCGTTGGCGCGGGTCGACTCGATCACCTGCTGACGCTGCTCGGGGTTGACCCACAGGCCCAGCTCCAGACTGGTCTTGCCGATGACCTGGCTGCCAGGCCAGCCGAACATGTCTTCGAAATGCTGGTTGACCTCGAAGATCATGCCGTCGTGGCGGCGGGAGAGCAAAATGGCGTTGGGGCTGAGGTGGAACAGCGTGGCGAAGCGCTTCTCCGAGTTGATCAATGCCGCTTCCCGCTCGCGCTGGCGGGTGATTTCACGCACCACCCCGATCATCTGTGGCCGGCCATGCTGGTCGTGGGTCAGGCTGCCGTTGATCTCCAGCCAGTGCAGGCTGCCGTCCGGCCAGCGGATGCGGTGGCGCATGGCGCGTTCCACCGGCTCGCCGTTGAAAATCGCCTGGAACACCTGGCGGGTACGGGCGCGGTCCTCTTCGGGCAGCAGGTCGAGGTAATCGGCATCGGCGGGCAGCGGGCGCTGGGGGTCGAAGCCGAACAGCGCCTGGGTACCGCGTGACCAACTGACACGGCCGCTTTCGATATCCCATAGCCAGGCACCCAGGCGTGCGCCGTTGAGCGCGGCCAGCAATTGTGGGGCGTTCTGCCAGGCCTGCTCGGATTCCTGCGGGTCGGCCGCAGGTATTCGCGGCAGGCGCAAAAAGCGGTTCACTGTTTTGGGCATCGGTACCAGACCTTTGGCGTAAGACGCGTCCTTGGAGTTGGAAATACCGGGCTGACGGCCGCTCAGGCGGACCCTGCGTGGCTGTCGAGCAACGCCATGAACGCCCTGGCCGCGTTCGACAGCGTACGCTCCGTGTGCAAAATGTAGCCTAGCTGGCGCGACAGCTGTATGCCGGGCAAGGCGATGGGTGCAACCTGTTCATCGAGCATGGTGCGCGGCAGCACGCTCCAGGCCAGGCCGATCGATACCATCATCTTGATGGTTTCCAGGTAGTTGGTGCTCATGGCGATGTTCGGCGTCAGGCCCTGGCTTTCGAATAGGCGCTGGACGATATGGTGGGTAAACGTGTTGCCACCGGGGAACACCGCCGGATGGCGGGCGACATCGGCCAGGCTCACTGCCTGGTTGTTGGCCAGCGGGTGCTCGGGCGCGGCGACGAAATCCAGGGCGTCGTCCCATACCGGTACCGCCTTGACCAGGTGGTGCGGCTCGGGCGCCAGGGTGATCACGGCAATTTCGGCGCGGCCATGCAGAATCTCGTCGTAGGCCTGTTCTGAATCCATGAACTGAATATCCAGTGCTACTGCTGGGTATTGGCGGGTGAACGCCCGTAAAAGCGGGGGCAGGCGGTGCAGGCCGATATGGTGGCTGGTGGCCAGGGTCAGCCGACCAGTCACCGCCCCGTTCAGGTTGGTCAGCGCCCGTCGGGTATCATCAAGGACGTTAAGGATCTGGTAAGCGCGGGGCAGCAGTGCCCGCCCGGCCTCGGTCAACGTCACTTCGCGCCCCAAACGGTCGAACAGGCGTACGTCCAGCTGCTGCTCCAGGCCCGCGATGCGCTTGCTGATGGCGGGCTGGGTCAGGAACAGGCGTTCCGCTGCCCCGGAAAAGCTGCCGCTTTCCGCAATAGCGATAAAGGCACTAAGGTTGGCCAGGTCCATGGTTTGGTATTCCTTTTGGCTATCCAAAGCATAAAAATTATGAATTTGAGTTATTCAATCTAACCCCATAGCATCGTCCATACAAGCCAAGGGGTTTTTGGCATAGAAAGACGCTGATGAGGAACAGTCTGATGGCTGGCAAAACGCTCTACGACAAACTCTGGGAAGCCCATGAGGTCAAGCGCCGTGATGACGGCTCGTCCCTGATCTACATCGATCGCCACATCATCCACGAAGTGACATCGCCCCAGGCCTTCGAAGGCCTGCGCCTGGCCAACCGCAAACCATGGCGCATCGACGCCAACATCGCGACGCCGGACCACAACGTGCCAACTACGCCGGAGCGCAAGGGCGGCATCGAGGCCATCGTCGACCAGGTGTCGCGCCTTCAGGTGCAGACCCTCGACGAGAACTGCGACGAATACGGCATCGTCGAATTCAAGATGAACGACGAACGCCAGGGCATCGTCCACGTCATCAGCCCGGAGCAAGGCGCCACCTTGCCGGGCATGACCGTGGTCTGCGGCGACTCGCACACCTCGACCCACGGCGCGTTCGGGGCCCTTGCCCACGGTATCGGCACCTCCGAGGTCGAGCACGTGCTCGCCACCCAGTGCCTGGTCGCCAAGAAAATGAAGAACATGCTGGTCCGGGTGGAAGGCGAGCTGCCGGCCGGCGTCACCGCCAAGGACATCGTCCTGGCCGTGATCGGCAAGATCGGCACCGCCGGTGGCAACGGCCACGCCATGGAATTCGCCGGCAGCGCCATTCGTGCGCTGTCGATGGAAGGCCGCATGACCATCTGCAACATGTCCATCGAAGCCGGTGCCCGTGTGGGCCTGGTGGCCACCGACGCCACTACCGTTGCCTACGTCGAAGGGCGCCCCTACGCGCCGAAGGGCGAGCAGTGGAAGCAGGCGGTCGAGGCGTGGAAAGACCTTGTGTCGGATGACGATGCGGTGTTCGACACCGTGGTCGAGCTGGATGCCAGCCAGATCAAGCCGCAGGTCAGCTGGGGCACTTCGCCCGAGATGGTCCTGGCCGTCGACCAGCGCGTACCGGACCCGGCCGCCGAAGCCGACCTGGTCAAGCGCGGCTCGATCGAGCGTGCCTTGAAGTACATGGGGCTGACGGCCAACCAGGCCATCACCGACATCAAGCTGGACCGCGTATTCATCGGCTCGTGCACCAACTCGCGCATCGAAGACCTGCGCGCGGCGGCGGAAATCGCCAAGGGCCGCAAGGTGGCCGCCAGCGTCAAGCAAGCCATCGTCGTGCCGGGTTCGGGCCTGGTCAAGGCGCAGGCCGAACGTGAAGGCCTGGACAAGATCTTCCTCGAAGCCGGTTTCGAATGGCGTGAACCAGGCTGCTCGATGTGCCTGGCGATGAACCCGGACCGCCTGGAGAGCGGCGAGCATTGCGCGTCCACCTCCAACCGCAACTTCGAAGGCCGTCAGGGTGCCGGTGGGCGTACGCACCTGGTCAGCCCGGCCATGGCCGCCGCTGCCGCGGTAGCCGGTCATTTCATCGATGTTCGCGAGTTGATCCAAGGGAGCGCAGCATGAAAGCCTTTACCCAGCACACTGGCCTCGTCGCGCCGTTGGACCGTGCCAACGTCGACACCGACCAGATCATCCCCAAGCAGTTCCTCAAGTCGATCAAGCGCACCGGCTTTGGTCCGAACCTGTTCGACGAGTGGCGTTACTTGGACGTGGGCCAGCCCTACCAGGACAACAGCAAGCGCCCGGTCAACCAGGAGTTCGTGCTCAACTACCCACGCTACCAGGGTGCCAGTGTGTTGCTGGCGCGGGAGAACTTCGGTTGCGGCTCCAGCCGCGAGCACGCCCCCTGGGCGCTGGACGAGTATGGCTTCCGCAGCATCATTGCGCCGAGCTTCGCTGACATCTTCTTCAACAACAGCTTCAAGAACGGCTTGCTGCCAATCATCCTCAGCGATGAGGAAGTGGACGAGTTGTTCAAGCAGGTGGAAGCCAACCCGGGCTACCAGCTGACCATCGACTTGCAGGCCCAGGCGGTGACCCGCCCAGACGGCAAGGTGCTGCACTTCGAGATCGATGCCTTCCGCAAGCACTGCCTGCTCAACGGCCTGGACGATATCGGCCTGACCCTGCAGGACAGCGATGCGATCAAGGCCTTCGAAGGCAAGCACCGTGCTGCGCAGCCTTGGCTGTTCCGGGATGCCTGAATGATGTAGCCGGGTTTGCTGGCCTCATCGCCGGCAAGCCAGCGCCCGCAGGGCTCCCACAACTTTCAGGCTGTGGTGCTCCTGTGAGCGCTGGCTTGCCGGCGATAGCGCCCCTAGAGCCAACCCAGAACCAAAAGGATCGAGACATGACCAGCAGCCAACACACCGACGTGGTCCAACGCCAGTTCGGCGAACAAGCCAGTGCCTACCTCAGCAGCGCCGTACACGCCCAGGGCAGTGAATTTGCCTTGCTCCAGGCCGAACTGGCAGGGCAGGGCGCCGCCCGTGTGCTGGACCTGGGCTGCGGTGCCGGGCATGTCAGCTTCCACGTTGCGCCGCTGGTCGCCGAAGTGGTCGCCTACGACCTGTCGCAGGCCATGCTCGATGTGGTCGCCAGCGCCGCTGCCGAGCGCGGCCTGGGCAATATCATCACCGAACGCGGCGCGGCCGAACGCCTGCCGTTCGGCGATGCATCGTTCGACTTCGTTTTCAGCCGCTACTCGGCCCACCACTGGAGCGACCTGGGCCTGGCCTTGCGCGAAGTGCGCCGGGTGCTCAAGCCAGGCGGCGTGGCGGCGTTCATCGATGTGATGTCACCGGGCAGCCCGCTGCTCGACACCTACCTGCAAACGGTCGAAGTGCTGCGCGACACCAGCCACGTGCGCGATTATTCCGCCGCCGAATGGCAGCGCCAGGTTAGCGAAGCCGGTTTGCACGTGCGCAGCCACACCCGCCAGCCGCTGCGCCTGGAGTTTTCCAGCTGGGTCGAGCGCATGCGTACCCCCGAGCCGATGCGCGTGGCTATCCGCCAATTGCAGCAAGCCATGGGCGAAGAAGTACGGCAGTATTATCAGATCGACAGCGATGGCTCGTTCAGCAGCGATGTACTGGTGCTGTGGGCAGAGCGATAAGTTTTTTTCGGTGGGGCCCGCTTGGCCACGCCGTGTGAATGGATAGAGGAAAGCATGAGCAAGCAGATTCTGATTCTCCCAGGTGACGGTATCGGGCCGGAAATCATGGCCGAAGCGGTCAAGGTGCTGGAGCTGGCCAACGACAAGTTCCAGCTCGGTTTCAGCCTGGCCCACGATGTGATCGGTGGCGCTGCCATCGACAAGCACGGCGTGCCCCTGGCCGACGAAACCCTGGAGCGTGCGCGCAAGGCCGACGCGGTCTTGCTGGGCGCGGTGGGCGGGCCGAAGTGGGACAAGATCGAGCGTGATATCCGCCCGGAGCGCGGCCTGCTGAAAATCCGTTCGCAACTGGGCCTGTTCGCCAACCTGCGCCCGGCCATCCTCTACCCGCAACTGGCCGACGCGTCTTCGCTCAAGCCCGAGATCGTTTCCGGCCTGGACATTCTCATCGTTCGTGAGCTGACCGGCGGTATCTACTTCGGTGCCCCACGCGGCCAGCGGGAACTGGAAGGTGGCGAGCGCCAGGCCTACGACACCCTGCCGTACAGCGAAAGCGAAGTGCGCCGCATTGCCCGTGTCGGTTTCGACATGGCCCGCGTGCGCGGCAAGAAACTGTGCTCGGTGGACAAGGCCAACGTGCTCGCTTCCAGCCAGCTGTGGCGCGAAGTGGTCGAAGACGTGGCCAAGGACTACCCGGATGTGGAACTGAGCCACATGTACGTGGACAACGCCGCCATGCAACTGGTGCGCGCCCCCAAGCAGTTCGACGTGATGGTGACCGACAACATGTTTGGTGACATTCTGTCGGATGAAGCTTCCATGCTGACCGGGTCCATCGGCATGCTGCCTTCGGCCTCGCTGGATGCCGACAACAAGGGCATGTACGAGCCTTGCCACGGCTCGGCCCCGGACATCGCCGGCCTGGGTATCGCCAACCCACTGGCGACCATTCTGTCGGTGTCGATGATGCTGCGTTACAGCTTCAATCAGTCGGCCGCCGCCGAGGCGATCGAGAAGGCCGTGAGCCTGGTTCTGGACCAGGGGCTGCGCACGGGCGACATCTTCTCGGAAGGCTGCACCAAAGTTGGTACGCAGGAAATGGGCGACGCAGTAGTCGCAGCCCTGCGGAATCTGTAATCTCTCTGGCCCGCCACCCCACATTCCTGGTGGCGGCCCACTTTTAGCAAAGGTGTAGTTGCGATGAAACGTGTAGGTCTGATCGGTTGGCGCGGTATGGTCGGTTCCGTGCTCATGCAGCGGATGCTGGAGGAGCAGGACTTCGACCTTATCGAGCCGGTGTTCTTCACCACCTCCAACGTGGGTGGCCAAGGCCCGAACGTGGGCAAGGATACAGCGCCGCTCAAGGACGCTTATTCGATTGAAGAACTCAAGACCCTCGACGTTATCCTGACCTGCCAGGGCGGCGACTACACCAACGAGGTCTTCCCCAAGCTGCGTGAAGCCGGCTGGCAGGGTTACTGGATCGACGCCGCCTCGTCCCTGCGCATGCAGGACGACGCGGTCATCATCCTCGACCCGGTCAACCGCAAGGTCATCGACCAGCAGCTGGACGCCGGTACCAAGAACTACATCGGCGGCAACTGCACTGTCAGCCTGATGCTGATGGGCCTGGGTGGCCTGTTCGAAGCTGGCCTGGTCGAGTGGATGAGCGCCATGACCTACCAGGCAGCCTCGGGCGCTGGCGCACAGAACATGCGTGAGCTGATCAAGCAGATGGGTGCTACCCACGCGGCCGTCGCCGACGACCTGGCCAACCCGGCCAGCGCCATTCTCGACATCGACCGCAAGGTCGCCGAGGCCATGCGCAGCGAAGCGTTCCCGACCGAGAACTTCGGCGTACCGCTGGCTGGCAGCCTGATCCCGTGGATCGACAAGGAACTGCCGAACGGCCAAAGCCGTGAAGAGTGGAAGGCCCAGGCCGAGACCAACAAGATCCTCGGCCGCTTCAAGAGCCCGATCCCGGTCGATGGTATCTGCGTGCGCATCGGCGCCATGCGTTGCCACAGCCAGGCGTTGACCATCAAGCTGAACAAGGATGTGCCGATTGCCGATATCGAAGGCATGATCAGCCAGCACAACCCTTGGGTGAAACTGGTGCCTAACCAGCGTGAAATCAGCATGCAGGAGTTGTCGCCGACCAAGGTCACCGGCACCCTGAACATTCCGGTTGGCCGCCTGCGCAAGCTGAACATGGGCTCGCAGTACCTGGGCGCCTTCACCGTGGGTGACCAGCTGCTGTGGGGCGCTGCCGAGCCGCTGCGCCGCATGCTGCGGATTCTGCTGGAGCGTTGATCGTTCTGGTTCGTCCGAAAACCCGTGCTGGCAACAGCACGGGTTTTTTGTTTGGCGCCAGCTGCTGCAGCCTCCGCGAACCACCGCTGGCCCCGCCAAGCAGTCTGCTACCGCAGCTGGCCCAACCAAGCTGAAGCCGTCACAGACAAAACCCTGCAATCCGAGTAAAGTGCCGCCCCCGCCGTTTTCTGCAAGAGGATCCCTGCCATGACACACCCATTGGACATCGCCGTCGTCGGCGCCACCGGCAGCGTCGGTGAAGCCTTGATACAGATCCTCGAAGAACTGGATTTTCCCGTGGCGACCCTGCACTTGCTCGCCAGCATGGAGTCTGCCGGCAGCAGCGTGATGTTCGCCGGCAAGAAACTGAAGGTTCGCGAAGTCGACAGCTTCGACTTCGGCCAGGTCAAGCTGGCGTTCTTCGCCACTGGCGCTGCGGTCAGCCGCAGCTTTGCCGGCAAGGCGCTGCAAGCCGGTTGCACGGTGATCGACCTGTCCGGTGGCCTGGACGACGCCCTGGCGCTGGTGCCCGAAGCCAACGCCGAGCGCATCGCCGGCCTGGCGCTGCCCGCGCGAATTGTCAGCCCGTGCTCGGCTGCTGTCGCCTTGGCCGTCGCCCTGGCGCCGCTCAAGGGCCTGCTGGAAATCGAGCGTATCCAGGTGATGGCCGCACTGGCCGTTTCGGCACAAGGCCGCGAGGGCGTCAGCGAACTGGCCAGGCAAACTGCCGAACTGCTCAATGCCCGGCCGCTGGAGCCACGCTTCTTCGACCGCCAGGTAGCGTTCAACCTGTTGGCCCAGGTCGGTGCCGCCGACGATCAGGGCCATACCGCGCTGGAGCGCCGCCTGGTCAACGAGCTGCGTGTGCTGCTGGGCCTGCCTGAGCTGAAGATTTCCGTGAGCTGCATTCAAGTACCGGTGTTTTTCGGCGATAGCTTCAGTGTGGCCGTGCAAAGCCGTCACCCGGTCGATCTGGCCGCGGTCAACCAGGCCCTGGAGGCTGCCGACAGTATCGAACGGGTGGAAAATGATGACTATCCAACCCCGGTTGGTGACGCAGTCGGGCAAGACGTGGTCTATGTTGGTCGTGTACGGCACGGTATTGATGAACAGCAGCAGCTCAACCTCTGGCTGACCACCGACAACGTGCGCAAAGGTGCCGCGCTCAACGCTGTGCAAGTGGCGCAATTGTTGATTAAACACAGGCTGTAAAAGATACTGGCCAGCACTTTTGTCCTGCTCCGCATGCAGGTTTCGGGACGATTCATACAAGGGAAGAGGTCATGCTTCGAATTCGCAAACTGGTTCTGGCCATGGCTGCAGCTTCAGCGCTGTCGTCTGGCATGGCGAATGCGCTGGGCCTGGGGGAGCTGACCCTGAAGTCGGCACAGAATCAGCCGCTGGACGCCGAGATCGAATTGCTCGACGTGCGCGACCTCAAGGCCGCCGAAGTGGCACCCAGCCTGGCGCCTGCGCAAGAGTTCAGCAAGGCCGGGGTGCCATTCGCGGCCTACCTCGAAGACCTCACCTTCACGCCGGTCATCAACCCCAACGGCAAAAGCGTGCTGCGGGTGACCTCCAGCCAGCCGCTGCCTGGGCCCGTGGTCAAGTTCCTGGTCCAGGTGATGTGGCCGCAGGGCCGCCTGCTGCGTGACTACAGCGTGTTGCTCGACCAGGCCCAGGCCCAGGGCGACAAACCGGCTGCTGGCAATCTCAACCCGGCCAGTACCGCTGCCAGCAGCTACACCACCCAGCGTCGCGACACGTTGTGGCAAATTGCCGCTCGCAACACCCAGGGCGGTTCGATCCAGCAGACCATGATCGCCATCCAGGCCCTGAACCCGGATGCCTTCATCGGCAATAACATCAACCAGCTGAAGGTTGGCCAGGTGCTGCGCCTGCCCGACCAGCAGCAGGTTCAGAGCATCGCCCAGGCCGAGGCCAACCGTGAGGTGGCCGAGCAGTACGCGGCCTGGCGTGAGGGCCGTCGGTTGGGCCCGCGGGCCCGTCAGCTGGACGCCACTCGCCGTGGTGCCGCCGACGCCGCCCCGGCGCGTGTTGCCCAGGGCGACAACCTGCGCCTGGTCAGCCCGGGCAACCAGGCGGGGGCCGACCAGGCCAAAGCGCTAAGCGACAAGCTGGCGGTGGCGCAGGAAAGTCTCGATACCAGCCGCCGCGACAACGACGAACTCAAGAGCCGCATGAGTGACCTGCAGAGCCAGCTGGACAAGCTGCAGCGTCTGATCGACCTGAAAAACGACCAGTTGGCGCGTCTTCAGGCGCAGGGTGCCGCCACGCCGTCCCCGGCAGGCGTCGCCCCGGCGCCCGCGCCGCAAGCCGCGTCAGCGCCTGCGGCAGGTGGCGAGCCGAGCGG
>NZ_DKJF01000039.1:522-13705 GCF_002454615.1 Pseudomonas sp. UBA6699 | reverse complement strand
CTGTCAGCCCTGATGCGATCCCTGTGGCTGCCTTGCCTGCGATGGGCCGCAATGCGGCCCCAGTTGCTTGAGGGAGCAGCATTACCGGTTTACCGGGGCGTTTTCATTGGCCGCTCCATGCCCTCGGCGTGCAAGCCTGAACGGGCGATAAGTCCGCTGAATACCTGCCCAAACCCGCCGCCCACCCCCGTGTCCATCAGCCATGTCGCTTTTTGTCGCAGTCTTTTCTATGGCAATTGTTTCCATCATCTTCAAATGCGTAGCGTTACCGGCTAGTCTCGCAGGCATCCATATCGCCGTAGTCTTCCAACCAGAACGAGCCGGCCATGACAGAACTGTCCCGCACGCATGGATTCGCGACTCAGGCCTTGGGCCTGCTGGACGGGCGTTTCTTCCGGCCGCCATTGCCGGACGGGCACGTGCCGCGCCCGCGTTTGTGCCAGCGCTTGTACGCCGGCCTTGGTGGCCGCTTGCTGCTGGTCAATGCGCCGGCCGGCTTCGGCAAGAGCTCGCTGGCCATCGAGTTCTGCGAGTCGCTGCCCGATCACTGGCGCAGCCTCTGGCTGGGCCTGAGCCAGCGCGATGCCGACCCTGGGCGCTTTCTCGAGCGGCTGCTCGAAGGCCTGCAGCAGTACTGCCCGGCCTTGGGCGGCCAGGCCATGGGCCTGTTGAAAATGCGCCAGCGCCATCAGCCATTCGCCTTCGAGGAGTGGCTCGATGGCCTGCTCGACGAGCTGGCGCAGTACCTGCGTGCCGATACGCCGTTGCTGCTGGTGCTCGACGACTATCACCTGGCCCAGGGGCCGGTGCTCGACCGCTGCCTGCAGTTTTTCCTCAACCACCTGCCGCCGGGCCTGGTGTTGCTGGTTACCAGCCGGCAACGGCCGGACTGGCACCTGGCACGTCTGCGCCTGTCACGGCAGTTGGTGGAGCTCAACGAACAGGAGCTGCGGCTGACCGCCGAAGAAGCGCTGGCGGTGATCGGTCGCCAGCCCAACGGCTTGCGAGGCCAGGCGCTGGACAACCTGATCCAGCGCAGCGACGGGTGGGTGGCAGGGTTGCGCTTCTGGCAACTGGCGGTCAGCGAGAGCGCCGACGAGCAGGGCTTGCCACAGGCCCTGCACGGGGGCGAGGGCCTGATCCGCGACTATCTGCTCGAAGAGGTCATCGACATGCTGCCTGCCGACGTGCAGGCCTTCCTCGATGAAACCGCCTGCCAGGAGCGCTTCTGCGCCCCGCTGTGCGATGCGTTGCGGGGGCGCGACGACAGCGCCGCGATCCTGCGCTTCTTGCAGGCACACCAGGTGTTCCTGGTACCGCTTGACGAGCATGGCCACTGGTTCCGCTACCACCACCTGTTCTCCGACCTGCTGCGCAGCCGCCAGGCCAGTGAGCCACTGGCCGACCTGCACCTGCGTGCCTGCCGCTGGTTCGAGCGCCAGGGGTTGCTGGATGAAGCCGTGGAGCAGGCCCTGCGTGCCGGCCACCTCGACGTCGCTGCCGACCTGGTACAGAGCCTGTCCGAGGAACAACTGCTGGCCGAACAGAATGTCGGCATGCTGCTGCGCTGGAAGATGGACCTGCCCGACAGCCTGCTGATCAGTACCCCGCGGCTGATCGTGCTGTACAGCTGGGCGCTGGGCCTGGCCTGCCAGCTGGACGCGGCTGAAGAACTGGCAGGCCACCTCAGCCGCTTCCTGCCTGCACCTTCGGCGACCGCGCAAAAGTCCATGCTGGCCCAGTGGCTGGCACTGAGCGGTGTCATCGCCCGTGGCCGCGGTGATCGTGAGCGCACCCTGGCCTATTGTGGCGAAGCCCTGCAGAGCCTGCCCGGCAAGCGCTATGGGCAGCGCCTGGTCTGTTTGTCGACGTTGTCCAACCTGGCGATTGCCGATGGCGACTTCTGGCGCGCCCGTGGCTGGAACCGTGAGGCGCTGGAGCTGGCCCAGCGGGTCGGCAACCCGTTGTTCGAGGCGTTGGCGCATTATGATCGGGCGCGGGTGTTGCACGCCCGTGGCGAGGTGCTGCGCGCACTGGATGAAGTGCGCCAGGGGCTGCAGCGTCTGCAAGGGCTCTCGGCGCAGCGGCTGTATGCGGTGCGCGCCCGCCTGACGCTGTATGAAGGCTACCTGCTGGTCTCGCGCCTGCAACCGGCCCAGGGCCGTGCACGCTTGCGCGCGGGGTTGGGCGAGGCACGTGCCTGCCGCGACATCAGCGTGCTTATTGGCCACTGCGTGATTGCCACCCTTGATGGGCGCGACGGGCAGTTCGCCGAGGCCTTTGCCGAACTGGCCGAGGCGGAACGGCTGATGCATATCTGGGATGTGCCGCCGGTTTACTACCTGGCCATGATCACCCTGGTCAAATGCGAGCTGTGGCTGGCCCAGGGGCGCGTCGACCTGGCCGAGTCCTGGTTGCTGCGCCTGGGCCAGACCTATGGCGGTGAGCAGCCGGCGGCGGCGCCAGAGTTTCACCCGCTGCTGCCGGTGCATATCGCCCTGCAGCAGGCGCTGCTCGAACGTGTGCTGTCACGCCGCACAGAGGCGCTCGAGCGCCTGGCCGGGCTGGTCGAGCGCGGCCAGGCCAGCGGCGGCATGATGCTCACCGTCAGCGCGCTCAGCCAGTGGATGCTGCTGTTGCTGGACGAAGGCCGCGATGGCCAGGCCGCGCAGTTGTTGCCCGGCTTGCTGGAGGCCGCACGCGGGGGCGTGCTGCAACCGTTCCAGCCGTTGCTGCAACGGCACCCGCAGTGGCTGCAAGAGCAGTTGCTGGCCAGGGCCGGCTGCCCGGTGCAGGTCGACCTGCTGGGGCATTTGCCAGCGTTGCCAAGCGCCCCATGCGGTAGCAGCGAGGCCCTGAGCGGGCGGGAGCTGGCAGTGCTCGAACTGATCGCCCAAGGTTGCTCCAACCAGCAGATCAGCGAGCGCTTGTTCATTTCCTTGCACACGGTCAAAACCCACGCCAGCCATATCAACAGCAAGCTGGGCGTGGAGCGGCGGACCCAGGCGGTGGCCAAGGCCAAGTCACTGGGGTTGCTGGCGTAGTGCTGGCGGTGCTGGCTACCGCCCGTTAAAGTAATGGCCTCGGGCCATGTTCGCGGCCGATAATGCTCGATGCTCATCTTTCCCGGCCAGCTGCCGATACAGCGATCGGTGGCATCGCCTCGCGCGATTTTTCAATCATTCCAGGGCAGGTCGTGTTGATGCTGCAGTACGGGCAAAAGAGCTTTCTGATCGTCGACGATTTCACCGACTTTCGCACGTCGACCCGGTCCATGTTGCGCGAGTTGGGTGTGCGCGACGTCGACACCGCCGACAGCGGCGAGCAGGCGCTGCGCATGTGCGCGCAGAAGCGCTATGACTTCATCCTGCAGGACTTCCACCTGGGCGATGGCAAGAAGAATGGCCAGCAGGTACTCGAAGACCTGATCATCGACAAGCACATCAGCCATGAGTGCGTGTTCATCATGGTCACCGCCGAGAGCAGCCAGGCCATCGTTCTCAGTGCCATCGAGCACGAGCCCGACGCCTACCTGACCAAGCCGTTCAACCGGGTGGGGCTGGCCCAGCGGGTCGAGAAGCTGTTCCAGCGCAAAACCCTGCTCAAGCCGATATTGCAGGCGCTGGACCGCAACCGCCCGGGCGAGGTGCTGGCGGCATGCGCCGAGCTGTGCAAAAGGGACCCGCGCCTGGCACCCCTGTGCCTGCGCTACCGGGCCGATGCCTTGCGCAACCTCAACCGCTTCGATGAGCTGGAGAAATTCCTCAAGGCCATTCTCGCCAGCCGCCCGCAACCGTGGGTGTACGCGGCGCTGGGGGCCCTGATGCACAAACGTGGCCAGAATGCCCAGGCCCAGGGCGTCTACGAGCAGGCGCTCAAAGCCTTCCCGATCATGCCATCCTTGTACGATGGCATGGCCGAAGTGCTGGTGGCCCAGGGCGAAAGCAAGCGTGCGCAGAGCCTGCTGGAAGAGGCTGTGCGCCTGTCGCCACTGTCGGTGCGGCGGCAGTCGACCCTGGGCAAGCTGGCGTTGGAAAACGAAGACTTCGAAAGCGCTTCCAAGGCCTTCCGCCATGCGGTGAACCAAGGGCAGAGTTCGCGCTACAAAGACCCGGAAAACAACCTGGGCCTGGTGCAGGCGCTGATGAGCAAGAATGCAGGCTTTGGCCTGGACGCCCGTACCCGCGTCGAGATCAACACCACGCTCAGTGAAGTGGCCAAGGAAAACCCCGAAGACCAAGGCTTGCAGGTGCGTGCGCGGATGATGAAGGCCGCCAGCCTGCAACAGGCCGGTGACCCGGAGACGGCTGCCAAGCTGACCGATCAGGCCATTCTGCGCCTGGACAAGATGAACCAGTTCTTCTCGGTCGATTCGGCCCTCACCGTCGCCGCGCAGTTGCAGGCGATGGGCCAGGAAGCCGCCGCCATCGGCGTACTGAAAAGCTGTGTGGAAAGTTATGGCGATGACCCCAAGGTCATGGAAAAAGTGGGCAAGCTGACGGACGACCCGAGTGTGCTCAACGCCATTACCGAAGCGGTCACCCTCAATCGCCAGGGTGTGCGCAGTTACCAGGGAGGGCAGCTCGGCGAGGCGTTGCAACTGTTCCGCAAGGCGCTGGGTCTACAGCCCAGGAACATCAGCATCGCCCTGAACACCGCCCAGGCGCTGCTGCGCATTGGTGGTGAAACCCCCCAGCCCGCGATCATGCAGGAATGCCGCGACGCCTTGACCAGCGTGGCCGGTATCCCTGCCAGCGACAATCGCTATGACCGTTACCGCAAACTGCACATCCGAGTGTTCGGCGCATGAATCAAGACAATCAGGGGCTGGATTTTTCCACGGTGATCGCCTCCACCGTGCACGACCTCAAGAGCTCCCTGGCGGCGTTGATCCAGTGCCACGGCCAGTGGGTGGAGCGTCTGCCCGAGGAACTGCGCGGCGGCGCCGAGCAAGGGATCATGGAGCACGAGTTTCGTCACCTCAACGGCATGCTGGTGCAGCTGCTGGGGTTGTACAAGCTTGGTGTGAACCAACTGCCGGTGTGCCCGGACTACCACGAACTGGACGATTTCATCGAGGCCCAGCTGGCGGCGCATGAGGAAGTGCTCAAGCACAACGATATTCTCGCCACCTGGCGCATCGACACGGATAACCCGCTGGGTTTCTTCGACCGCGAGCTGGTGGCCTCGGTGATCGCCAACGTCATCACCAATGCCACCCGCTTTGCCGGGCATGCCTTGTTGATCAGCATCGAGGAGGCGGACAACCAGTTGGCCATTTGCGTGAACGATGACGGCCCGGGTTATCCACAGCGTATGCTCGACCGCCAGGAGGAATATACCCAGGGTATCGACTCGACCAGCGGCAGCACCGGCCTGGGGCTGTACTTTGCTGCACGCATCGCGGCGCTGCATGAAAGTGGCGGGGTGCGTGGGCGCATCGAGATCTCCAATGGCGGTGCACTGGGCGGTGGCTTGTTCAAGTTGTTTCTGCCGTAGGGATTGGGGTGCACCTGCCGGCTTTTCCTGGCAGGCTTTGCGCAGAACCCCGGCTTTACCTGCGAGAACACCATGACCCAAGCCCTGCCTGCGCTCATCCGCGAAACCTTCCCTGTCGGGCCTTTGCAGTGCAACTGCACGCTCATCGGCGACCCGTTGAGCAAAAAGGCCATCGTCGTCGACCCGGGCGGTGATCCAGACAAGATTCTGGCCCGCCTGCAGGCCCATGGCCTGACGCTGGTGAGCATCATCCACACCCACGCCCACTTCGATCATTTCCTCGCCTCGGGCAAGCTCAAAGCGCTGACCGGTGCCACGCTGCATCTGCACAAGGCCGACCAGGCGCTGTGGGACAACCTGGAGATGCAGTGCCAGATGTTCGGCGTGCCCTACACCCCGGTGCCGTCGCCTGATCGCTGGCTGGCCGATGACGAAGAACTGGCGTGCGGCTGCGGCGTGGCCTTGCATACACCCGGGCACACGCCCGGCTCGATGAGCTTCTGGTTCGCCGACGCCAAGCTGTTGATCGCAGGTGACACCTTGTTCCGTCGGGGTATTGGCCGCACCGATTTGTGGGGTGGCGACCAGCGGGCCATCGTGCGCTCGATCAAGGAGCGGCTGTACCGGCTGGACGAGGAGGCCACCGTGGTCACCGGCCATGGGCCTGATACCCGGCTGGGTGACGAGATGCGCGAAAACCCGTTCGTGCGTGCCTGATGGCACATGAAGGCGCTTTCATGGAATTTTTCGTTGCCGGTGCGTTCCAAGGCTGGCATAGATGCATTTGCGATCTGTCGCATTCATGAATTGAGTAGGAGCTTGTCCATGTTCACCATGCGTCGTCTGATTATCGTCGCAACTGCCGCTGCCCTGATGACCGGCTGTGCCAGTCAGAACCCTTACGACAACCAGGGGCAGGCGCAGGGCTCTACCGGGATGAGCAAGACCGCCAAGTACGGTGGCCTGGGTGCGCTGGCCGGTGCGATCGCCGGTGCCGCCATCGACCACAACAACCGTGGCAAGGGCGCCCTGATCGGCGCTGCCGCCGTGGGCGCTGCCGCCGCCGGTTATGGCTACTATGCCGACAAGCAGGAAGCCGAGCTGCGCGCGCAAATGGCAAACACCGGTGTGGAAGTGCAGCGCCAGGGTGACCAGATCAAGCTGATCATGCCGGGCAACATCACCTTCGCCACCGATTCGGCCAACATCGCGCCAAGCTTCTACCAGCCGCTGAACAACCTCGCCAGCTCGTTCAAGCAGTTCAACCAGAACACCATCGAAGTGGTCGGTTTCACCGACAGCACCGGCAGCCGCCAGCACAACATGGACCTGTCCCAGCGCCGGGCGCAGGCCGTCAGCACCTACCTGACTTCGCAGGGTGTGGACAGCTCGCGCCTGTCGGTACGTGGCATGGGCCCGGACCAGCCGATCGCCAGCAACGCCGATGCCAATGGCCGTGCGCAGAACCGCCGTGTCGAAGTGAACCTGAAGCCGATTCCAGGCCAGCAATATGACCAGCAGCAGGGCCAGGTGCAGCAGTATCCCTGAATAGGCATGGGGCCGCGTTGCGGCCCCGTTTGTTTCAGCGCCCTACGCTGGCCTGAATCGCCGTGAGGGCAATGGTATGGACGATATCGTCCACCTGCGCCCCGCGTGGCAGATCGTTCACCGGCTTGCGCAGGCCCTGCAGCATTGGCCCCAGGCTGACCCCGTCGGCACTGCGCTGCACCGCCTTGTGCGTGGTATTGCCGGTGTTCAGGTCGGGGAATACGAAGACCGTGGCGCGCCCGGCCACCTGGCTGGTGGGCGCCAAGTCCCGGGCAATTGCCGGGTTGGCTGCAGCGTCGTATTGCAGCGGCCCATCGATCAGCAAGCCTTGCGTGGCGGCCTGCGCCAGGCGGGTCGCCTCGCGCACTTTCCCCACTTCCTCATCGCTTGCCGAATCGCTTGAATAACTGATCATCGCCACCCGTGGCGCGATGCCGAAGGCTTGCGCCGATTCGGCACTTTGCCGGGCAATCTCCGCCAGTTCGGCGGCGCTTGGGTGAGGGTTCATCACGCAGTCGCCGTACACCAGTACCTGCTCGGGGAACAGCATGAAGAATACCGACGATACCAGGCTCGCCCCCGGCGCGGTCTTGATCAACTGCAGGGCAGGGCGGATGGTGTTGGCGGTGGAATGCACCAGCCCCGACACCAGGCCGTCCACCTCATCCAGGGCCAGCATCATGGTGCCGATCACCACCGGGTCCTCCAGTTGCTGCTCGGCCATCGGCGCGTTGAGGTTCTTGCTTTTGCGCAGCTCCACCATCGGCTCCACATAGCGCCCGCGAATCAGCTCCGGGTCCAGTATTTCCAGGCCTGGTGGCAGGGTGATGCCCTGCGCGCGGGCGACGGCGTCGACATCTTCGGGCTTGGCCAGCAGCACGCAGCGGGCGATGCCACGGGCCTGGCAGATGGCCGCTGCCTGCACCAGCAGCGGCTCTGCACCTTCTGGCAGAACGATGCGCTTGTTTGCCTGCTGCGCGCGCTGGATCAACTGGTAGCGGAACACCGCCGGCGACAGGCGCAGCTCGCGCGGGGTGCCGCAACGTTGGTGCAGCCAGGCTGCGTCGAGGTGGCTGGCGACAAAGTCGGTAATGAACTCGGCGCGTTCGCGGTCGTCCACCGGGATTTCCCGGTTGAGCGAATTGAGCTGGTTGGCGGTGTCGTACGAACCGGTACTGACCGACAGGATCGGCAGGCCCGCCTGCAGCGCGCCGCGGCACAGCCCGAGGATGCGAGCGTCCGGTTTGCTGTCACTGGTCAACAACAGGCCGGCCAGCGGTACGCCATTGATCGCAGCCAGGCTGACGGCCAGGATGATATCGTCGCGGTCGCCCGGTGTGACGACCAAGGTGCCGGAGGTGAGCAGTGGCACGGTATTGGCCACGGTGCGCGCACAGATGATGATCTTGCTCATGCGCCGTTGTTCGTAATCGCCGGCATTGAGCACCTGGGCGCCAAGCAACTCGGCCACGTCGCGGGTGCGCGGTGCGTTCAGCTCGGGTTGATAGGGGATGCAGCCCAGCAGGCGAAAGTCATTGCCGCGCAGCAGCGGCGAGTGTTCGCGCAGGCGGGTGGCGAAGTCGGCCATGCTTTCGTCGGTGCGGACCTTGTTGAGGATCACCCCCAGTACTTTCGGGTCGCGTGGGCCGCCGAACAGTTGCGCCTGCAGTTCGACCCGCCCGGACAGCTCGCTGAGCACTTCGTTTTCCGGCGCCGAGACCAGGATCACCTCGGCATCCAGGCTCTTGGCCAGGTGCAGGTTGACCCGCGCGGCATAGCTGGCGTGGCGCGTGGGCACCATGCCTTCGACCACGACCACGTCATTGCCGATGCAGGCTTGCTGGTAAAGCCGGATGATTTCTTCCAGCAGTTCGTCCAGTTGGCCATCGCCGAGCATGCGCACGACCTGGGCCAGGCTCATGGGCACGGGGGGCTTGATGCCGTGGGTACGGGCGACCAGTTCGCTGGAGCGTTCGGGGCCGGTGTCGCCCGGGTGGGGCTGGGCGATGGGCTTGAAGAAACCCACCTTCAGCCCGGCCCGTTCCAGGGTACGCACCAGGCCCAGGCTGATCGACGTCAGGCCGACACCAAAGTCGGTCGGCGCAATGAAAAATGTCTGCATGCGTGCTTCTCGAAATAAGCGGTGCAAGAAATTAACGGCCAAGGGTAGCGCTATCGGCCCCTTGTGCGCACCAGCCACATGCGAACGGCTGGCCGATACGCTGCAGGCGCTGGGCCGGGTCGAGCACCCACGGGCGTGCCTGCCACGGCGGTTGGTGGCGCAGGTGCTGGGTGTGGCCGCAGGACAGCTCGGCTACCCAGTGGCCGTCTTCGTCTTGGTGAAAGCCGATGATCCGACTGATGGACCGTTGCTGCACGCCAGTGCGTTCGCAATCGGGCGATGGCTTGGTTACACTGGTGCGCTCTACATTCTTTTGCAAAAGGTCTTGCCCCATGCTGATCGCCGCCAACAAGGCTGTCTCCATCGACTATACCCTGACCAACGACGCCGGGGAGACCATCGACAGCTCCGCCGGTGGCGCGCCGCTGGTTTACCTGCACGGTGCCGGCAACATCATCCCAGGCCTGGAAAAAGCCCTGGAAGGCAAGCAAGCCGGTGACGAACTGGAAGTTGCCATCGAGCCGGAAGACGCCTACGGCGAATACCTGGCCGAGCTGGTCAGCACCCTGAACCGCAGCCTGTTCGAAGGCGTCGACCAGCTGGAAGTGGGTATGCAGTTCCACGCTTCGGCGCCGGATGGCCAGATGCAGATCGTGACCATCCGCGACGTGGACGGCGACGACATCACCGTTGACGGCAACCACCCGCTGGCTGGTCAGCGTCTGAACTTCAAGGTCAAGGTCGTCAACGTGCGTGACGCCAGCGACGAAGAAATCGCTCACCGTCACATCCACGGTGAAGGTGGCCATCACCACTGATTTTCTGCGCTAAGCTCAGAAAGTCGCCAGGCGCTCGGGCAAGCCGATCTGCCTTCCTACGGGAGGTGGGCGGTTTGAACGGGCGCCTTTTTAGTGGGCGCGATTTGCCTGCGCGGCAACCCGGAAGCTGAGAGGGGGTTCATCATGAGTGCATTTCACGAGCTGAAACTGGAGGCGCTGAACGGCGGGGAGCTGCCCCTCGCACCGTTCAAGGGCCAAGTGGTGCTGGTGGTCAACGTCGCTTCCAAGTGTGGTCTCACGCCGCAATACAAGGCCCTGGAAAACCTCTATCAGGTTTACAAGGACAAGGGCTTCAATGTGCTTGGCCTGCCGTGCAACCAGTTTGCCGGGCAAGAGCCGGGCAGTGAAAAGGAAATCCAGGACTTCTGCAGCCTGAACTACGGGGTGAGCTTCCCGCTGGCGGGCAAGCTGGAGGTCAACGGGGCGCAGCGCCATTCGCTGTATCGCCTGCTGGCGGGTGAGGGCGCCGAGTTCCCCGGCGACATTACCTGGAACTTCGAAAAGTTTCTGGTGGGCAAGGACGGCCGAGTGCTGGCGCGTTTTTCTCCCCGCACGGCGCCAGATGACCCGGCGGTGGTGCAGGCCATCGAGAAAGCGTTGGCCTGACGAGGCCGCTCCTACACAGATCGCGTAGCACCCAGCCTCGAAGCAGGTGAAGTCGCAGCCTGGTTCCGGGCTGCGTGCAAATACCCCTCGAACTGCTCGACAATCGCCGGCCAGCCCTGGCGGCTGGCATGCTGCCGCGCATTCAGGCGCACGCGACGCAGCGTTTCCTCTTCCTCCAGCAGCCAGCAGGCGGCATCGATGAATGCGGGCTGGTCGCCCGGCATGGCCAACGCACCGTTGTGGCCATGGCGGATATGTTGCGCAGCTGCCGCCTGGTCACAGGCAACCACCGCCAACCCCGAAGCCATGGCCTCGAGCACTACGTTGCCGAAGGTTTCGCTTGTGCTGGGGAACAGGAACAGGTCGCCACTGGCGTAGTGTTGTGCCAACACTTCGCCGCGCTGGGCGCCGCAGAAGAGCGCCTCGGGGAGCTGCTGCTGGAGGGCGGCGCGCTGTGGGCCGTCACCCACCAGAACAAGGCGCAGGCGTTTCTGTGGATAGGTTTGCTGCAAGGCCTGCAGGCAAGGCTGTAGCAGGCGAAGGTTCTTTTCTGCCGCCAAGCGCCCGACGTACAGCACGGCGATGTCGTCTGCACCCAGCCCCCAGCTTTCGCGCAAAGCCTGGCTGCGCCGGGCCGGGTTGAACAGGCAGGCGTCGACCCCGCGGGCCAGCAACCCCAGGTGCTGGAAGCCGCGGCGCTCAAGCTCAAGGCGCTGGCTTGCGCTGGGCACCAGGGTGACCGCCGTGCGCCGGTGGAACCAGCGCAGGTAGAGGGTGAGCAAGCGGCTCAGCAAACCCAGGCCGTAGTGGCCGGAGTACTGCGGGAATTTGGCGTTGAAGCCACTGACCACCGCCAGCCCCAGGCGCCGGGCAGCGCGCAGCGCGCTCAGCCCGAGCGGCCCCTCGGTGGCGATGTAGAGCACGTCCGGGCGCTGCCGGCGCCAGCGGCGTAGCAGCGTGTGCATCGACACCTCGCCCCATTGCAAGCCTGGGTAACCCGGCAGGCCCCAACCGCGGCACAGCACCAGCTGTGGATTGTGCTGTGCGTGGTTATCGCCGGCCTGGCGTGGGCGAACCAGCTCAACCTGATGGCCGCGCTGGCGCAACCCTTCGCTCAAGCGCCCAAGGGTGTTGGCCACGCCGTTGATTTCGGGTGGGAAGGTTTCGCTGACGAGGGCGATGCGTAGCGCAGGTGTGTTCATGGCAAAAGTTTCTGCCTGCTCGATTGCGTCAATGTGACGGTCACGTGGCGCGCAGGTGACAGCTGACCATCGGCTTGTGCAGCGTGCAGATTATTTCCTGGTGCGCCGCTCAAGGGGCCGTGCCGTCGGCCGATGAAGATGCATTCGACCACCTGTTGCGCTCCAGGAGAGCGGTGATGTTCAACAACAAGCTCAAGCAAGAAAACCGGCAACTGCGCGAAGACCTGATGTGTATCGAACAGGTCAAGAGCAGCCTCGACAGCGAGATGCTGGTGCTGCAACTCGACCCCCAGGGACGGATCGAGATGGTCAATGACAACTTCGAGAGCGAGATGCTCTACCGGGCCGACCAACTGCTTGGACGCAACATCGAGGACATCGTCCCCGCTCATGTGCGGTCGCTGGATTTCTACCAGCGGATGAAAGCCGCCATCACTCGTGGCGAGCACCTGAACGGCGCGTTTCGCCTGTTGCGCGGCAATGGCCAGGAAGCCTGGCTGCGCTCGATCCTGCAGCCGGTCAAGAACAGCGAGGGGCGCATTCGCTACTTCACCCTGCATTCCAGCGACCTGACCCGCACCATCGAGGCTTCGCGCGAACACGAGAGCCTGATCAAGGCGCTGATGCGCTCCACGGCGGTCATCGAGTTCGACCTCGACGGTAACGTCCTCACCGCCAACGAGCGCTTCCTGGCCACGGTCGGCTACCGCCTGGAGCAGATTCGCGGCAAGCACCATCGTCTGTTCTGCACGCCGGAAGAGGCCAACTCAACCGCTTACCAGGCGTTCTGGGACAGGCTGCGCCGCGGCGAATACGTGGCTGACCGCTTCAAGCGCATCGATGCCCACGGTCGGGTCATCTGGCTGGAGGCCTCCTACAACCCGATCTTCGATGCCCACGACGTGCTGTACAAGGTGGTCAAGTTCGCCACCGTGATCACCGATCAGGTCCAGCAGGAGCAGGCGGTGTCCGAAGCCGCCAGCGTGGCCTTCGAGACCTCCCAGCATACCGACGACACGGCCCGCAAAGGCGCGGCGGTGGCGCAGCAGACGGTGGAAGTGATGCGCGCCCTGGCCACCCAGATGCAGGAGGCGGTGAAGGGCATCGAGGCGCTGGACAACCAGTCCCAGGTGATCGGCACCATCATAAAGACCATCAGCGGCATCGCCGAGCAGACCAACCTGCTGGCGCTNNATGCCAGCGCGCGCAAGGCTACCGAAGTGGTCACCCAGAGTGTCAGCGTGATGCGCGGCCTGGAAGCTTCGATGCAAGAGGCGGCCGAGGGTATCCAGGCGCTGGACACGCAGTCGCGGGTGATCGGCTCGATCATCAAGACCATCAGCGATATTGCCGGGCAGACCAACCTG
>NZ_DKJF01000039.1:0-245 GCF_002454615.1 Pseudomonas sp. UBA6699 | reverse complement strand
CCACCGAGGAAATCGCGCGGGTGGTGCAGCAGAACGAGCAGTTGGCGCAAGCGGCGGTGACGATCATCGACACCAGCAAGCGCCAAGCCGAACAGGGGCTGGCGCTGGCCGATCAGACGGGCAGCGTGATTGTCGAGATCCAGGACGGGGCGAAGCGGGTGGTGGACGTGGTTGGGCAGTTTTCCAGCCGGTTGGGGCACTGAAACCCAAACCAGACGCGCTCTGCTTTTTGTAGGAGCGGCCTT
>NZ_DKJF01000037.1:8054-37513 GCF_002454615.1 Pseudomonas sp. UBA6699 | reverse complement strand
GAGCGATCGGCCTCCCCGGAAGTGCTTCTTCAGCCTGACGAGAATATCTTCTCCCGCCAGGCCAGTCACAACATACAAGCAGCGACCGCAGCTCGCGATGCGCCGCGCGGGCGGCGCTCGATCTCCCAGGCGCTGAAAATGCTGCGGCAACCCCCTGCCAGCCCTCCTGCAACCTAGAGCCAAACCCTCACTGCTTCATCCCCAGCTCGGCATCATCCATCAGCGCCTTGGCCATCGCACTCAAGTAATGCGCAGCCCATATCATCATCGGCTTCCCATCCATCAACCCGGTGATGGTCAATTCGCGCACATACCCCATCAACTCCGAAGACTGTTCGCGGGCATCCCTGCACGGGATCCCGGGCTCGATGCGGAATAGCGGGTGGGTGCCGTTTTCGCCCTGGTAGAAAGTGGTCTTGCCGACGGTGAACTGGGTGTCTTCTGTGGTCATTGGTCAGTCCCCTGATGTGCCTTTGGAATCAGGGTGTATTCGAGGGAATGGATGTAGCGGGGCGGATCGGGGATAACTCTCAGCATGATGTAGGCCTGTTCAAAATTGGGGCCACCACCTTCTGCTGTCAAACATCAAGGCGGCAGCTGTACATGGGTTGACAGACCGGTGAACAGAACCAAAAGCCGGCGCACACGAGGTGCCCCATGACAGCTGCCATAACGGCTAAGCCATGTGGTTAGTTCAGGGCGGCCTGTCAAAGCCGGTCGTTGATTGGCAACGACCGCCCGAGACTAGTGCGCACCACCGAACACCACAATGGCAGGGAGTATCTTTGGGAAATGCCCTACAAGAAAGGGCTTAAATCTGATTTTCCGCTGGCGCAATGCCATTTTATTTTCTGCAGCTTGCCATGCCACAAAGTGCCTTGCGGCAATCGGCCGCCTTCCCATGGCAGGGGCTTGGCCCTTTAACTGCATGGCAGAAACGTCACACCCGTGGCGCATCATCCTTGAAAGTCGTAGTGGGGAATGAAACATCGTGAACATCAAATGGGCAGAAAAACTGCGCAAGGGCCTGCACGGCTCGGCCGACTCGCTGGGCAACCTGTGCGTCGAAGCCTTCCATTACCTTGCCCTGTTCGGCATCGGCGCCATCACCGCCTATGCGGCGGTGGTCACCTTCCTGGACATGCTCGGCAAGGGCGGGATCAGCGTCGATGACATCCTGCTGCTGTTCATCTACCTGGAGCTGGGGGCCATGGTCGGGATCTACTTCAAGACCAACCACATGCCCATCCGCTTCCTCTTGTACGTGGCAATCACCGCGCTCACCCGCCTGCTGATCGGCGATGTTTCGCACCACAAGGCGCCGGATGAAGGGCTGCTGTACCTGTGCGGGGGCATTCTGCTGCTGGCGTTCTCGATCCTGGTGGTGCGCTACGCCTCGTACCGCTACCCCTCGACCAAGGTGCTGGATGCCAACGGCAAGCAAGTGGAAGAGGGCAAGTAGGCCTCAGCGGCATAAGTGAGCAGCACAACACCGCAGGTCGCGGAAAGCTGCGGCTTTTTCTTACAGACGCCTCTGAAAATCCAAAGAACGCGCATCACGCCAACGTATGGCACCCTGTTGTCCAAACCCGGAAAATCCCTGGGTTATGGCTTTTTGATATTGCCCTCCCTGGGCTGTAACCCACGGAGGGCGTGGCCTGCGCACGGTTGACACCATGGCGCACAAGCCTATCAACTCAGCAGCTCTCAAGGAGGGTAACCCGGCACATGACTTGATTCATGCCGAGCGTCTACAGGGAGATGCTGATGATCATGGCGCGTCTTGACGCTATCGCAAGCCGTTCCGTACCTGGCGAACAGGAGTAATCCCTCATGTTCGAAGCAGCCAGGTTCGGCGACGATATTTCACACACCGGCGCATTGGGCGGTTTCCTGTTGGGGGCCGCTCTGGGCATCGCACTGGTGGCCAGCGTGGCCACCGTGGCCTTTGCCACCTTCACCTGCGGGTTCGGCGTAGCTTTGCTGGCAGGTCTCGCGGCGGGGGTTGGCGGCAGCTTGCTGACCGCTGCCGGCGAGGCGTTGGGCGGCCTGTTTTCATCCCCCTCAGGGACGATACTGACTGCCTCGCCCAACGTCTTCATCAACAGCCGCAAGGCCGCCCGCGTCGAAAAGAGCCTGGGCGCTTGCAGCAAGCACCCCGGCCAGGTGCAGATCGCCAAGGGCTCGACCAACGTCTTCATCAATGGCGTGGCGGCCGCGCGCAAGGGCGACAAGCTGACTTGCGGCGCGACCATTTCCGGTGGTTCGAACAATGTCTACATCGGCGGCGGCACTTACCGTTACCTGCCGGTGGACGACGAAGTCCCTGAATGGCTACGCACCACAGTGGATACGTTGATGGCCGTCGCCGGTGCCGCCGGCATGATCGCCCAATTGATCAAGGTCGGCACCCAAGCCGGCATGAAAGCCATCATGCCTTGCGCCCTGAAGTTCACCGCAGGCTTCATCGCAGGTGAGGTGGCCAGCCGCTACGTGGTCGAACCCGTGGCGCGCAGAGCCATCGGTGGCCTGGTCGGCAACCCCGTCGACCTCACGACGGGCCGCAAGCTGATCCCCGATGAAATCGACTTCAGCCTGCCGGGCCTGATGCCGATCGAGTGGTCGCGCTTCTACGCCAGCGACCTGACCGTCGACAGCGTGCTCGGCCGCGGCTGGATACTGCCGTGGGAACAGAGCCTGCGTCGCAGCGGCAGTTTCATCTACCTCACCGACAACCAGGGTCGCGAAATCCCGTTCGTGACCCTGCAACCGGGTGAGCGGATCTACAACCCGCACGAGCAGGTGTACCTGGTGTGCACCGAGGGCGGCCACTACATCCTGCAGACCCTCGACAACCTGTTCTTCTACTTCGGTGAAGTGCCAGACACCAACACCGAAGTGCCGCTGCAGCGTATCGAGAACGTCCTCGGCCACTTCCTGCACTTCACCCGCACGCCTGACGGTACCCTGACCGACATCAGCGCTACCGGCGGCACCCGCGTGCACTTGCACTACGACCACCCGCTGGGCCGCCTGACCGATATCAAGCGCGTGGTGGACAACCATGCGGTCGAAACGCTCACCCAGTACCGTTACGACGAGCATGGCCAGCTGAGCGCGGTGCGCAACCGCAACGGCGACAGCGTGCGCAGTTTCAGCTATGTCGAAGGCCTGATGGTGACCCACAGCAACGCCTTGGGCCTGGGCTGCCACTACCGCTGGGAAACCCTCGGCGGCAAACCGCGTGTGGTCGAGCACTGGACCAGCGATGGCGAGCACTACCATTTCCGCTACGACCTCGACGCCCGCACCAGCTGGGCCACCGACGTGCTTGGCCGGGAACTGGAAGTGCAGTACAACGCCGACCACCGCGTGGTCGCCAGTCGCGATTATGGCGGCGAGCGCTACGCCATCGAGCTGGACGAAAACGGCAATATGGTTGGCCTGACCTTGCCGGACGGTAACCGCCTGCAATTCAAGTACGACGAGTTCTCCCGCTTGCTCGAAGAGGCCGATCCGCTGGGCCGCAAGACCACCTACGAATATCACCACCTGACCACGCTGGTGACCCAGGTCAGCTACCCGGACGGCAGCATCTGGCGAGCGCGCTACGACGACAAGGGCAACCTGCTCGCCGAATTCGATGCCCTCGGCCAGATGACCGAGTACCTGAACAGCGATGACGGCCTGCCGCATACCATCATTGATGCGACCTACAAGTCCAAGTACCTATGGTGGAACACCCTGGCCCAGGTCGAGCGTTACCAGGATTGCTCAGGCAAGAGCACGTATTATCGCTACGACGAGCGCCAGCACCTCATTGCAGTGACCGACGCGCTGAACCAGACCACCACGCTGGAGCGCAAGCCCGATGGGGAAGTGTTGCGCATCCACCATCCGCCTGCTGCGCACTTCCCGTGGTTTGCCCAGTAACCGTCAGGACCCGAAAGGAGAGATGGTTCGCTACGGCTATGACAAGGCCTTGCGACTGACGTCGCTGGTCAACGAGAACAACGCGACCTACAGCTTTGCCTACGACGTGTCGGACCGGCTGATTGAAGAGGTGCGGGTAGATAACCTGACCCGGCGCTTCAGCTACAACGTCGGTGGCCATCTGACGCGACTGGATGAGATTGGCTATGGCGAGCATGCCGAACGGCCAGAGCGGCACACGCTGTTCGAGCGTGATGCCATTGGCCGTTTGGTTGCCAAGATCAACCGTGATGCGAGCCAGACATTCGTATACGACGACGGTGACCGCTTGCTGAGCATCGAGCGGCAACCAACCGGGATCGGCAAGCAGCTTGGGATCACGGAAGAAAAGCTTGAGTACGCCTACGATCTGCTAGGCCGGCTAACGAAAGAAATGTAATCGCTCCATAAACCCCACATTCAAAGCGCTTACCTGATCCCCGATGCTGTGCTCCCGATTTCTTTTTGGAGCCTGCCGACGATGATGCGCCCCGACGCCAAAGTCGAAAAAGTCTATCTCTACCCCAAGCCCGTCGACTTCCGAAAATCCATTGATGGCCTCGCAGCCTTGGTTGAACTTGATATCAAGGTGGCCGTGTTCGACCCGGTCCTTTTCGTGTTCCTCAACAAGCCGCGCAATCGCGTGAAGATCCTCTATTGGGAGCGCAACGGCTTCTGCCTGTGGCTCAAGCGTCTCGAAGCCGAACGTTTCAAGACTTCCCCCGACGCGACCGACGAAGCCATCGTCCTGACCGTCCAGGAACTGAACTGGCTACTCGACGGCTTCGACCTCTGGCGCAACCGTCCACATCAGGTTCTGACACCCCGCTTCGTCGCCTGACCCGGTATAATCCGGGCCATGATTCCAGCGCCCGATGACCTTCCTGATGACCCTGCCGTGCTCAAGCAACTGCTTGCGCAGTTGCTGGCTGAGCGCACGGTCGACAAGGACCACATCGTCGACCTGAAAGAACAGATCAAGCTGCTGCGTGATCGGCTGTTCAACCGCAAATCCGAGCAGACGGTCGATCCCAATACACCGCAACTGGCAATGTTCAACGAGCCGGAAAACGAGCCGTTGTTGGCGGTGGTTGACGATGCCGACGAAGAAGTCGTTGCCCCAGTCAAACGTCGCGGCAAGCGCGAACCGTTGTCGGCTGACCTGCCACGTGTCGAAGTCATCCATGACTTGCCCGAACACGAACTGACTTGCGCCTGCGGTTGCCGCAAGCATGTCATCGGCGAGGAAACCAGCGAGCAGCTCGATATCGTGCCGATCCAGATCCGTGTGCTCAAGCATGTGCGCAAGGTCTACGGTTGCCGTGGTTGTGAAACGGCGCCGGTCACCGCCGACAAGCCGGCCCAGTTGATCGAAAAAAGCATGGCCAGCCCCAGCGTGCTGGCCATGCTGCTGACCACCAAGTACGTCGATGGCTTGCCGCTACACCGTTTTGAAAGCGTGCTGTCCCGGCACGGCATCGAAATCCCTCGACAAACCCTGGCCCGCTGGGTGATCCAGTGCAGCGAACACTTCCAGCCGTTGTTGAACCTGATGCGTGAGCGGTTGTTGGAAAGCCCCGTGATTCACTGCGATGAAACGCGGGTGCAGGTGCTCAAGGAACCGGATCGTGACCCGACCAGCCAGTCCTGGATGTGGGTTCAGGCCAGTGGGCCACCTGATCGACAAGTCGTGTTGTTCGACTACACCACCAGCCGTGCGCAGGAGGTGCCGTTGCGCCTGCTGGAGGGCTATCGAGGCTACGTGATGACCGATGATTAAGCCGGTTACAACGCATTGGCGTTGCAGCCCGGCGCTGAACGGTTGGCGTGCATGGCGCATGCCCGGCGTAAGTTCGTCGAAGCGCAGAAAGTGCAGCCCAAAGGCAAGACAGGTCGTGCCGATGTGGCGCTATCGATGATCAACAAGCTGTATGGCATCAAGCGTGAACTCAAGGATGTCAGCGATGAGCAGCGGTTCATCGGTCGCCAGGAAAGAAGCTTACCGATCCTGGGCCAGTTGAAAAGCTGGCTGGACAAGACGCAGTCACAAGTCACACCGCAAAGTGTGCTGGGCAAGGCCGTGCACTATCTGACGAACAACTGGAGCCGGTTGGAGCGCTACGTCGAGGGCGGCCATTTACCGATCGACAATAACCTGGCAGAGCGTGCGATAAAGCCGTTTGTCATCGGGCGCAAGGCCTGGCTGTTCAGTGACACGCCCAATGGCGCCACGGCCAGTGCGCAGATCTACAGCTTGGTTGAGACCGCCAAGGTCAACGGCCAGGAGCCCTATACGTGGCTGCGCCACGTACTGGAGCGGTTGCCGCATGCCTCGTCGTTAGAGGACTACGAAGCGCTGCTGCCGTGGAACTGCTCGCCGGAAATGCCACGGTAAATCAAAGCTTCATCTGGCGGTAGGTGGGGTTCATGGAGCGCTTACGGTCATCAGCGACATGGAGCGCGATGACCTGCACCGCGAGGTCTACCGCCCCCTGAGCAAGCTCACCAGCTGCTTCGGTATGACGCCATGAGTCGCAAGGCCTGCCAGCTTGCCGAGACCTTGCCAGCAGACAAGCTATCGCAAGTGCCTAGCACCGGTAGCAGCGCAACTAACCCTCAATGGGCCAGGAACGCACGGGGCTCGTGACGGGCGTCGCGAGTCAGCGCAGCCAGCACCTGCAAGGGGTTCTGGCCCAGCTCGATCGCCAGGCCCAGGCGTATGCTGTCGATCACCCGCTGCAGGCGCACCGGGTCGTTGCGCTGGGCTCGGGTGATCAGGCGCTTGGCAACCACGCCTGCGTCATCGGAAAGGGTCAGCATGATGCTGCCGTCAAGGTTGGCAATGCTCAGGTTGACCCGGTATTCGGGGGCGAAAGCGGCGCTGATCTGCTCGAATGGATTGTTCATGCCAGAAGCCTGCAAAGGTGGACTGCAGAAATTGACCGGCCCGCACCCGGTTCGTTCAAGTAGGGCAATTGGCCATTAGCGCATCTACACTCCTTGCATCGCAGCCGCGACGCATGGCCAATGGCCGGCAAAGGAGTGCCCGTGCTTCCCTCATTCGCTGCCCGCCAGCGTGGCGCAATCGGCCTCATGGCCGTGGTTACGCTGGGCCTGGCGCTGTTGTTCATGCTGCTGGTGATCGACAGCGGCCGGTTGTACCTGGAGCAGCGCAAGCTGCAACGCATTGCCGACATGGCCGCGCTGGAGGCGGCCGGCCAGTATGCCGTTTGCACCGGCAGCGGGCCGCAGGCCACGGTGGTTGCCCGGGCGGCGGCCACCCGCAACGGCCATGCGCCCGGCAACCCGCTGGCGGCCAGCTGCGGCTACTTGCAGACCGGCGCCAACAGCCTGCGCACGTTCACCACGGACAACAACCGCACCGAGGCGATTCGGGTGGACGTGAGCAACACAGTCCCCACCAGCGTCGCGGCGGGGGTGTATAGCCTGGCACAGGGCACAGGGGTGCCGCTGACCACCACCTTGCACGCCCATGCGGTGGCTTCGTCGCCTGTTCCACCGCAGGCCATGCTGAGTATCCGAACCACCCTGGCCACCGTCGATTCGCGACAGTCGGTGTTGCTCAATGCCCTGCTTAGTGCCTTGGGCGGTAACGTGCAGCTTGATGTGGCCGGCTGGCAAGGCATTGCCAGCACCCAGCTCAACGTGCTGCGCTACCTGGACCAACTGGCCATCGACCTCAACCTCAAGGCCGGTGACTACCGGCAACTGCTCAGCGCCGATGCTACCGCTACGCAACTGCTGCAGGCGGCGGTGAAGGTACTGCAGCAGAGCGGCGCGGCCGCCAACGTGGTGACCAACCTGGGCAAGCTGGCACTGGGCGCCAGCAACAGCACCTTGCTGCAGCTGGGCGATTTGCTCGACATACAGAACGGCACCACGCAGGCCGGGCTGGATGCCAGTATCCAGTTGCTGCAACTGGTGCAGGGCGTTATCCAGCTGGCGGTCAGTGAAAGTGCGGCAACGGTGGACTTGCCGGTCAGCGTGCTGGGGCTGGTCAATGGCCGGGTCCGCCTGAAAGTGATCGAGCCGCAGCAGATTTCTGCGGTGGGTGACCCGCGCACCGATGAATTGCGGGTACATACCGCGCAGGTGCGGGCGATGATTTCGCTCGACCTGCCGCTGCTCGACTCGGTGTTCGGCTTGCTCAACGCGGTACTCGATCTGGTCGGGCCGATCACCAATGTGCTCAACAACCTGCTGAGCCTGAACCTCGCCAGTACCTTGCAATCGGTACTGTGTCTGGTCGGCGTGCCGTGCACTGTCACCGATATCATCCTGGTCCCGGACAAGCTGTCGCTGGATATCGGCCTTGAGGTGGCGGAAGCGACCACGCGCCTCGACCCGCAGGCCCCAGGCACCTTCAGTTGTTCACCCAAGCGCCTTGTCACGCAAGCGCAAAGCTCGGCGGCCAAGGTTGCGGTGGGGCGTTTCGAGTCCAGCAATGCGTTCTTCATGAGCGGCACCACGGTGGTCAAAGCATTGCCATTGGTGGACATCGGTACCAAGCGGTGTACCCGGTTGCTGGGCATTGGCACGTGCCAGGCGCGTGTTCCTTTTGCCGCTGGCGGGCTGGGCGTGCGCGTCAACAGCAAGGTTTTGGGCAGCGGGGCCGTCGAGCGCCCACTGGTGTTCCAGGCGCCCGACAGCGTGCCGCCCAACATCGGCCTCAGCCCTGCCTACCAGAGCATGCAAACCGCCAACAGCACGGTCGTCGGCAGCCTGGCCGAGACCTTGCAGGGCATACAGCTGGAAGCCTACAAACCCACCGTGAACAGCGGCCTCGGCGATGTGCTGGTGCTGGTTGGCAACGTGCTCGGCACGGTCAAAGGTATCGTCGAGCCCTTGATCAGGAACCTCCTCAGCCCGTTGCTCGACCCTTTGCTCAACGTGCTGCTCAAGGCCCTTGGCATCGACCTGGTCAGCGCCGAGGTCGGCGCCAACCTCACCTGTGCCAACCGCGCTCAGTTGGCCTTGTAGATCGGCAACCACACTTCGAAGCAGGCGCCTTCGTTGCGGTTGTGCACCGCCAGCCTGCCGCCCATGGCATCGACGATGCCGTGGCTCACCGACAAACCGAGCCCGGTGCCGACCCCTGCTGGCTTGGTGGTGAAGAACGGCTCGAAAATGCGCTCGAGCAGGCGCGGGTCGATACCGCCGGCGTTATCTTCCACCAGCAGGCACAACTGCCCGTGCTCGATGCGTTGGCCTACGCGGATGTTTGGGTGGGCAACGCGCCGTTCCAGCAAGGCGTCCCGCGCATTGACCACCAGGTTGATCAGCACCTGCTCGAGCTGGTCCTGATGGCCAAGCACGTGCGGGCACTGCTCGGGCGCCTCGATGGCCAGCGTCACGCCTTTGCCGCACAAACCCTCGGCCAGCAGCCCCTGCGCACCGAGCACCGCCACCCAGGCGGCAAACACCTGCTGTTCCACCTCGGACCGCCGCCCATGGGTGCGCAAATGCTCGACCAGGCGAATGGCGCGCTCCAGCTGGTTGTCGATGCGCTGCAGCTTGCCTGTGAGGTACGGAACATCGGCGGCACCGCTTTCCAGGCGTTTCAGCCCGTTGACCACCGCCAGGCGCATGGTGGTCAACGGCTGGTTGATTTCATGCACCAGCCCCGTTGCCAGTTCGCCCAAGGTGGCCATCTTGGCTGCTTGCAGCAGTTGCTGCTGGCTATGGCGCACTGCCGTGTTGTCGCGGGCAACTGCCTGGATTTCCACCAGTTGCCCGTGCTCATCGAACAGGCCACGCTCGGCCCACACCCACCAGGCGTTGCGGCGCCCCGGTAATTGCAAGCAGACCTCGGCACTGCTCAACGGCTGCTGCGGGCTCAGCGTGGCGAGGCGCTGCACGAACGCCGTGCGTTGACTGTCGCTCATCCACTGGCCCAGGTTCATTGCGCCGAGCTGCTGTGGCGGGCACTCCAGCAGCTCGGCCAGCGGCCGATTGCCGAACAGCAATTGCAGCGCAGGCGTGTACCGGCAGATCAGCGCGGGCGAGTCTTCCACCAGCGCCCGGTAGCGCTCTTCGCTCTGGCGCACGCGTTCGGCAGCCTCGGTGGCCTCGCTGACATCCAGCCACAGGCCCACGACCTCGACCGGTTGCCCCAAGTCGTCACGTAGCAGGCGGGCCTCGTCCAGTATCCAGTGATAGCCGCCGCGCTCATCACGCAAGCGGTAGCGGCTGCGAACCTGGCCGTCGCGCAGTAGCGTGCGCGTACGTTCCAGCCATAGCGTGCGGTCGTCCGGGTGCACCGCCTGGCCGGGCTGCTGGGCCAATTCGCCGTCTTTGGGCCAGCCCAGTAGCGGTGTCAGGCTGGCGCTGAAAAAAACACTGTGCAGCGCCCCGTCGGCGTAGCGCTGGATGTAGATCACCGCTGGCGAGCTGGCGATCAGGTTTTCCAGCCGGGCGCGGGCCGCCCCGGCCTGTAGCTCCTGGGCTTTCAAGGCGCTGATATCGAGCACGAAGCCCTGAACCTGGCGCCCCCGCAGCTGGCCGACCCACTGCAGCCAGCGTGGGCCCGCCAGGTCGTCGGCGGGCAACAGGCGCAGGTTCAGGTTCAAGGCGATGCCGTCGCGCAGTTGCGCCAGCGCCATGCGTGCAGCTTCGCGGTCGGCCGGGTGCAAACGGCCGAACCATTGTTCGCAGCTGGCATCCCGCGGCAGGCCCAGGCGTGATGCCAGGGCCGGGTCGAATGCCAGCGGCCCCTGCAAGGGCCATGACCACCAGCCAGCGCCCAGTTGCTGCTGCAGTTCATTCAGGTGGCAGGCGCGCTGCTGCAGCTGCTGCTGGCGCAGGCGGCTGAGCAGCGGTTCGACCAGCGCGGGCAGCAGGGTAGCCTGCGCTTGGGGTGTGGGTGGCCTTGGTGCCCCGGCACACAGTAACCAGGCCTGAACACAATGGCCGTGCTGGTAGGGCAGGGCGACCAGCGGCAGGCCGGCAGCCGACGACTGCAGCAGCGGGTGCTCGGCCGCCAGCTGCCGAGCGGCGGCTGGCAACGTATGCAGCCAGGCACGCAGGCGCTCGTCGTCGGCCCAGGGCCAAACGGCATCACTGCTGGCGTAGCTGTACCAGCCGCTGTCACCTGGCAGCAGCAGGCGCAGGGCCCCCGCCTGCCAGTACTCGGCCAAGTGTTGCAGTTGAGCGGTTGTGGTCGGCAGCAGGTGCTGTTCGTCGCAGTCACGCATGGCGCGGCCAAGCGCCAAGGCCAGGTGGTGCTGCGCCAGGTCATGGGCGTGTTTTTCGCGCTCACCCAGCAGGTCGCCGATATCGAACACCTGCAGCAGCCACCCGACAGCCTGGCGCAGGAGCCAGCCGCGCGTGTGCAGGGCAGTGCCATGCACGGTCACGAAGTCCAGGTCCAGCGGCTGCCCCTGCCAGTCCGCCGGGGCGCCTTCGAGTACCAGCCAGCTATGCCGTTGCAGGTAGTCATGCACCCGCGCGGCGTGGTGCGGGCTTGCCGGCAGCAGCGTGCGCAGCGGCCCGGCCAGGCGCAGCACGTGGCCTTGATCATCCAGCCACAATTGCAACCCGGTGGCTGGAGGGTGCTGTTCTGCCGGCAGCGGGGCCTGGCCGCCGAGCCAGCGTTCGAACAGGCCGTTCACAGTTGCAGGCTCGCTTCGGCACGCAGCCGGTCGGGTAGGCGCGGTACCTCGCCAATCAACGGCAGCACCAGCATGGGCAGCACATGGGTGAGTTTTGCCTTGGGATAATCGATGGCTACCGTCAGCAGCTTGTCGGTGCCCAAGGTAACCTGTGCGTCGCTGGCCGGCTGGAAGTCGAAGGCAGCAGGCAGCCACTGCAACTGCTGGCTGATGACCTGGCGGGCCAGGTTCTGCACATCGTTGGTGTAGCTGGGGCTGTCCGGGTCCAGCGCCACGCACCGGCGCACCGCCTCGGCGCTGGCCTGGTTGAACGATTGCAGCATGAGCATGGGCAGGGAATAGCTGACAAGGCCGTAGAACACGGCGAAGAAGATCATGAACACCGCGGCGAACTCGATGGCTGCCGCACCGTGCTGCCGTTTTGCCGGGCCTGCTTTCATGATTGCGTCTACCCTGACCATGTGTCCTGAACAACAGCATAGAACCGATCGACGAACAGGGATGGCCAATTGCCCATGCACAGCCTTGCATTGCTGGTGTGGCTAGCGCTGTGCGCCGGGCAGGATGCCCGCGAACGGCAGATAGCCAATGTACTGACGCTGGGTGCCGCAACCCTTGCGCTGGCCTGGTTGCTGGCCACAGGGCGCAGTTGGCTCGGTGCCCAGGGCAGTGATGCGGCGCTGGCGTTGTTCATCGTGCTGCTGCTCACGCTGCCGGGCTACGCGCTGGGGCAGTTCGGGGCCGGTGACGTCAAGCTGCTCGGTGCGTTGGCGCTGGCCAGCAGCGTTGCCCATGTGCTGGTCACTTTCATTGCTGCGGGTGTGGTGCTGGTGGCCTGGCAGCTGGTCCGCCGAGGTGCGCGACAGCCGCGGCAAAAAAGGCCGTTCGCGCCCTGTCTGCTGGCAGGCCTTGCCGTCTCACTGGCCTGCCTGGGCTGAGCGTTGACGGCACGGCAAGCCCCCGCTAATTGTTGCGCTCGGTCATCTTGGTCCAGCGGTAGAAGTCGGGGATCTCGTACTTGTAGGTATCCAGCCAGCGCTGCATGGACTGGTCGCGTTCACGCGCCGTTTGTACCTGCAGGTGGCGCGAGGCCTGTGCGCCGCTGGACTGCACACGCAGCAGCCGCTCGGTGGCCGTTTCGTCCTGAGGGCTCGGGCGCGGGTATTGCTCGGCGTGCAGCGCCGCGCTACCCATGCAGCAGGCCAGCATCATCACGTACCTGATCATGTTCACCTCCCAGTTTCAATTGACCATCGGCTGCGATGCCTGGGCCGAGGCGACCGGGCCTCGGCCACCGGCCTTGATCTGCCCGGCCCGCGCCTTGGCCGCGGCAAACTGCCGGGGCTCAAGCTGCAAGCGGTCGACCAGGTCGGTCGCCTGTTGCCAGTTGTCCTGGAGCAGCGCCAAGGTCACCAGATTGATTGCAGGCAGGGGGTTGTCGTCTTTCAGCTCGATGGCCGTCAGCAACTCGAAGCGAGCCTGCTCATAGCGCCCCAGGTTCATCAGGACCACGCCCAGGTCATTGCGTACGCGTTCATCGGTAGGCGCCAGGCGTACAGCACGCTGCAGGTTCTGCAAGGCCTGGATGTCGTCGCCACGTGCCGCGGCCAGTTGGCCCAGGCCATGCTCGCCTTCGGCAGCCAGGCAGCCGCCCAGCAGGCTGCGGTACAAGGGTTCGGCCTCGCCAAGGCCAAGCAGCCGGGACACTTTGGCCTTGCGCAGGCGCACCTGGTCGAGGGTATCCGGCAGTTGCTGCAGGTGCGCAAGGCTGGCATGCGGGCGGCCGTCATTGAGCATCTCGTCCGCCAGGTTCAGGGCCAGTTGCTGGTCGGCGTCCGGCTTGCTGCAACCGGCGGCAGTGAACAACGAGCGCAGGCCTTGCGGCTGTTGCCCGGCGCAGCCACTCAGCAACACCAGGCATGCGCACAACACGACTGTCTTCATCCCGCTTTCCTCAGGGGCTCAACGCCCGCGCCAATGCAGAGAAGCCTGGCCCGGCAAGCACGATCAGCAGGGCCGGGAACAGGAATACCATCATTACCGCCGACATTTTTGCCGACATCATCGACACCCGTTCTTGCAGGCGGGTCAGGCGGCGGTCATCGAGCAAGGCTTTCAGGGCCAGCAACGACTTCATTGCGCCGCTGCCCTGGGCCAGCAACTGGCGCAGGATCACGCAGGTGTCGGTGAATTCGTCCACCGCCAGTACCTGTGCGGCCTTGTCCAGCTCCGGGCCCAGCCCCAGCCCCGAATCCACCCGCTGCAGTACCTGGCGCAGTTCTTCGCTGATGTTCGGGATCAGCGTTCGCCCTTCCTGGCTCAGCAGGCGCAGTGCCTGCTCGACCGTCAGCCCGGTTTCGAACAGGATTCGCAGCATGGGGATCATCAGGCCAACCTCTGCGGCAATGCGCTGCTGGCGCCGGGCGGCAGCCAGGGCCAGCAGGCGCTTGGGCAGCAGGTAAGCGGCGCCCAGGGCACACAATGGCCAGACCACCCAATGGGCGGCGGCAGCGCCTTTGAAGCCTTGCTGCAATAGCAGCGTCAGTACCACCGCCAGCAGTGGCAGGCCCAGTTGCACGGCGGCGAACAGCGCGCGCTGGCGGCTGCGACGCCAGCCGATGCGCTCGAGCAGGGCCTGGCTTTCACCGTCGAACTTCTGCAGCCGCTGCCCCCAGGGGCTTCTGCCCAGCCAGTGCAGCCAGCCCTCCAGGCGCTCGGCACGGGCCAGGCGCCCCTGTAGCCTTCGCGCCACCAGCACCCGGGCCCGCCATTGGCGAATGGCCTGCTGGGCAAACAGGCCGGCGGCGATCAGCAGGCACAGGGCGCAGATCAGCATGGCCATGTTCACAAGCTCCTCATCATGCGCCACAACACCAGGCAGCCGAGTACCTGCAAGGCGAAGGCCAGCAACAGCATCAGTTGGCCGCTGCTGTCACGCCACATGGCCAGCAGGTAGTGGGGGTTGGCCAGCAGGAAGTAACCGACCATCGCCAGTGGCAACGCCCCGAGAATGATGGCCGTGATGCGCGTTTCGCCGGTCATGGCCTTGAGCTGGCGTGCCCCTTGCTCGCGCTCGCGGATCAGCTTGATGAGGTTCTCCATCAGTTCGCTGGCGTTGCCGCCATGGCGCTGGTTGATGCGCAAGCCCAGGGCGAACAGCCGCAATTCGTCTTGCTGGTGCAACTCGGCCAGTTCGGTCATAGCGTCCTCCAGCGGCACGCCCAGTTGCACATTGCGCCGGACCCTCGCCAGCGTAGTGCGCAATGGCTCGCGGCTGCTGTCGATAGCGCCCAGTACCGCATCATTGAGCGTGCGCCCGGCCTTGAGGCTGCGCACGCTGTAGTCCAGCAGGCCGGGCAGTTGCTCGACCACGTGCCGCATGTGCCGACGGCTCTGCCAGCTGATGAGCAGGTAGGCAATGGCCGGCAGACCGGTCAGCAGCATCAGTGCAGCGACCCAGCCAAGCGCGACCAGCGCCAACAGCGCCAGCCCCAGCCAGGCCAGCAGCCAGCGCTGGGGGTGCAGCTCGACAGTCGTCAAGCCGGCACGTTGCAGCAGCGGGTCGAGCCAGCTGCGCCGTGCCGTACCATTGCGCACAATGCTGAACGCGCGCCCGAGGCGTTGCAAGATGCGCTCTTCGTGCCGCTTGTACAGGCCGCGGCGCAACAGCAGCAGGGCCAGGCCCAGCAACAGCGGGCACAGCGCCAGCAGCAGCGGGCCGGTCACAGCAGGCCCTCTGCCTTGAGCTTGCTGCCGGCCGGGTGGAGCGCCTCGCGCAGGAAGCTGTCACCGCCCCGGCGGTCCAGGCGGAACAAGGTGTTGGTGACATACACCTCATCGCGCACGCCAACCACCTCCAGCACTTCGCTGACGCAGCGTCGGCCATCGGGCAGGCGGGTCAGCTGGATCACCACGTCCAGCGCTGCACAGACCATTTGCCGCAAGGTCTTTTCGGCAACTTGCCGGCCACTCAGGCCGACCAGTGTCTCCAGGCGCAAGAGTGCGTCCGCTGCGCTGTTGGCGTGAACGGTACTCATCGAGCCATCATGGCCCGTGTTCATCGCGGTCAGCACATCGAGCACTTCGCTGCCGCGGATTTCGCCGAGGATAATGCGGTCCGGGCGCATGCGCAGGGCGTTGCGGATCAGCTCGCTGGCCTTGATCTCACCGTGCCCTTCGGCATTGGGCGGGCGGGTTTCCAGGCGCACCACGTGGGGGTGGTGCAGTTGCAGTTCGGCAACGTCTTCGATGGTGACCAGGCGCTCGCGAGGGGCGATCATCTGGCTGAGGATGTTCAGCAGGGTGGTCTTGCCGGTGCCGGTGCCGCCGCTGACCAGAATGTTGCAGCGCTTGCCCACGGCGCGTTCAAAAAAGTCGAAGATAGGCTGGTCGATAGCGCGGGTGGCCAGCAGGTCGGCACTCTTGAGCATGTCCTGGCGGAATTTGCGGATCGACAGGCACGGGCCGTCCAGCGCCACGGGCGGAATGATCGCATTGACCCGGCTGCCGTCGGGCATGCGGGCGTCGACCATGGGCGAGGACTCGTCCAGGCGTCGCCCGAGCGGGGCGAGGATGCGTTGCATCACCCGCTCTACATGGTGGGCGTCGATGAACCGCAGGTCGGTCTGCTGCAACAGGCCGGCCCGCTCGACGAACACCCGATGGGGGCCATTGACCAGAATTTCGGTGACGCTGGGGTCACGCAGCAATACTTCCAGCGGGCCGAAGCCGGTCAACTCGTCCACCAGCTCTTCGGCCAGCCGCTCCATTTCATACCGCGACAGCGCCAGGCGCAGGCGCGCAACGTAGTCACCAACCTGCTCCAGCACGAACTGGGTCAGCGCCGGCCGTGCGCCCTCCAGCAGGTTGCGGCCGCTGTCCTCGATGGCATCGATGGCAAAGCGGTGCAGTGCGCGCTTGAGCGCGTAGGGGTCGCCCGCGGCCGGTTGCGGGCCACCAAACGGTTGATCGTTGTTCATTTGCTGCCCCAAAGCCGGCGCAGCCAGGTGACGGCCGGCGGTGCGAGGTTTTCCGAGCGCCGGGCCAGGCGTTCGCCCAGGCTGCGCAAGGCTTGCGTAAGCGGCTCACGGGGGGCCAGTTCGAACAGGCTCAGGCCCTGGTTTTTCACGTTCAGGCGCACTTCAGGGCTGTAGGGCAGGGCCCTGAGCAAAGGCAGCGCGTAGCGCTTGGCCAAGGTGTCGGCGTCGGGGGCCACGTTGCTCAGGTAGCGGTCCACCAACAGGCTGGCGTGTTCCAGCTTGATGCCATGATCACGCCACAGGTCGAGCACCTCCAGGTTGCGCCGGCACTCGAGAATGTTCTGGTCGGTGTAGATGATCAGTTTGTCGCAGTGGCTGACCAACGTGCGCAGGGCTTCGCTGTCGGCATGCCCGGCGAGGTTGACGACGATGTGCTGGAAGTGCTGGCGCAGGGCGCTGAGCAGCATGTACAACTCGGCAGCGCTGGTGTGTTGCAGTGGCTCATCGGTTTCGGCATAGGTCAGCAGGCGCAGGCCCGTGTTGTCGCGGGTGAATGCGCTGTCGATCAGTGTGGTGTCGAGGCGGCGCAGGTGGCGCAGGGCGTCACCGAAGTAGAACGATGCCTCCAGGCCCAGCAGTGCCAGGCTGTCGCCACGCGGCAGGCCCAGGTCCAGCAGCAGGGTTTGCTGGCCGCTCTGCTGCACCACACGGGCAAGGTGGGTAGTGAGCAATGCGCCGTCGGCACCGCTTTGCACCCCGAACAGCACCGTCAGCCCGCCCAGGCTGGGGTTGCTGGCCACCGCCGGCATGCGTTTGCCCAGGCGCCGCACCAGCCCGGCCACTTCGCTGGCGCGCGAGCCATAGGCGACGAAGTCGCGGGCGCCAGCGCGCATGGCATGCAGCACCAGCTGGTTATCCAGGCCATCGCCGAGGGCGACGATCGCCAGCATTGGCTTGGCCTCCAGCACGCCCTCGATCAAGGCGCACTGGTTGATCAGTTGCTCGCGGTCCAGGCCGATGAACATCAGGTTGCTGAAGGTGGCATTGACCAGGGCCAGCAGCTCGTCGAGGCTGCCACCGTTGGCGCCGATCACCTGGCCTTGCGGTGCCAAGGCGCCCTGCAGCCAGTGCAGGTCCTCTTCGGTGCGGGTGATGGCGAGGAAGGTCGGGTTCAGGCTCTCGTTCATTGCGACAGCCCGCCCTTGCCATCGAAGTTTCCGTTCTCCAGGAAGAACAGGCGGCCCCAGCTGGGGTCGTAGTTGCGCAGGTGCTCGCCCGGCAAGGGCGGCAGCTTTGCATTGACCGCCAAGGGTTGCACCAGGTGCGGGGTGACGATCATCAGCAGTTCGGTTTCGTCGCGTGTGAGGTTGGACTGTCGGAACAAAGCTCCGAGTATGGGAAGATTGCCCAGGCCAGGCAGTTTATTCACCTTGGATAGCGTGCTTTTGCTGACCAAACCGCTGATGATGAAGCTTTCTCCATCCGCCAAGGCGATACTGGTATCGGTCCGTCTGACTGTTAACGCTGGTACTTCAGTGCCTGCAATCGTCACTGCGTTTGTGTAATCCAGCTCGCTGACTTCGGGAGCAACCTTGAGGGTAATTCGGCCTTCATTGACAATGGTCGGAGTCAGCGCAAGGCGTATACCAAATTCTTTGTATTCAATGGATACGTTGTCGCTGCCTGCACTGGGCACTGGGATCGGAATTTCACCGCCCGCTAGGAAACTTGCGGTTTGGCCGCTTAGGACGGTGAGGCTCGGGCGTGCGAGGGTATATGCAAAGCCACTGGTTTCCAGTGCGTTGATCATGGCCAAGAAGCGGCTGCTGCCGCCACCCCACACGAAGTTGAAAACGTTTTCCCCAAGGGGGATCTGAGGCGCGGCAACCGGTACTGATCCGGGAGACACGGTCGAATTGGGCACCGTACCAGGCGAGCCAATCAGGCTATTGTTCGACCCCTTGAAAAACAGCCGTGCCCCTGCCTCCTTGTATTTGCTGCGGCGCACTTCGACAAACCGGATATCGGCTTGCACCTGGCTGGGCAGTTGCGTGTCCTGCGACGGCAGGAAGCTGTCCTGGGCCATATCGGCGCTGGCCCGCCCGCGGACGAACACCATCGCCTTGTGCGGTGACGGCGTGCAGGCTGTCCACACCATCAGGCTGGTATTGCCCTGGCCCACCGCGGTAATCACCACCCCGCGCTCACCGCTGGCCTGGACATCGGCTACCTTCGGCTCGCCGACCGCAACCCGCTCGATCGCCACCGGCAAGCGCAGCTCCTGCTGCAGGCCCTGGTCGATCTCGATGATCGCAGGCAGTTGGCCGAACGCTTCGCAGCCTTTGGGTGCCGCCTGCGCCTGGGGCAACAGCGCGGCCAGCAGCCCGGTCCAACATGCTTGTCTGAAGAAGGAACTTCGCATCACTGCATCCTTGCCGGTTCAGGGGTTCTTGGCGTTTGCTTCAGCCGTGGCGCCACGGATGATGTGCATGGCGGGCGCGGCGTGGCTGGGCGCCGGGCTCGCCACACTGGCCACCGGCGCCTGGGCCAGCTGGCTGAAGCGGTAGAGCGCGCGGTTGGCGGCCTCCACCTGAGGTATCGCATCGGCCTCGCTCCAGTAGCGCGCCAGGCGCTGTTCATCGGCGCTGCGCACTGCCAGGCGCAAGGTGCCGGCCTGGGCGGCCAGCATCAAGCGGCTGGCCATGGCTTCGGGCACGGCCACTGCCACCGTGCGGGTGCCCGCGCCGTTGCCCAGCCCGCTCTGGTCGCGGCGGGCCTTTTGCTCCTCGGGGCTCTGCGCCGGGCGGCCATCGTTGGCCAACCCCGTTTGCTCGCCGACGCTCAGCACACGCAGGGCCGGCAGTACCACCTGGGCCGAGGCTTGCGGGTTGTTGGGCTCTTCGCGCAGGAACAGCAGCACGTCAACGTAGTCACCCGGGCGCAGTTGGCCAGCGGCACCGACCACTTCATCCACGCCCAGTGCCACCGCCCGCTCGTGCGCGCGGATCATCCGTGCCAGCGGCCCGCCGGCCTGAAAGCTGGCTTCTTCCAGCCAGGTGCCTGCCGCCAGGGGCCGGGCGCTGCTGCGGCCGATCACCTGGGCGACCTGTTGATAAGCACCGGCGGGGGCGACCTGCAGGCGCTCAACCAGCACATCGTCTTCAGTGAGTGGGGTATTGGCTGGCACGGCCTTGCGCAGCACGACCACCGCCGTGCGCGGCGCTTCCACTGGCGCGCTGGGCGCTGGCGCTGTGGCCACGCTCGGCGGTGCAACGGTAGGCGCGGGGGCGACAGGGACGGCCGGCGGGCGGCTGAGCACCACGCCCCAGTAGCCTGCCAACAGCGCCGCCAGCAAGAAAAACGCGGCCAGGAATAGGGTCAAGCGGCTGCTCATCTCGGCCTCCCTGCACGCGTTGGATGATGGCGAAAAGTCACTATTTCGCTATAGCAAGTTAGCGCAGCCATCGCCATTTGCCATGAGCCCGGGCAGTTTTTTTCAGGGTGCGGAGCAGGTCGCGTGAAAACAAAGAGTTAGCGAGTGGCGGGTGGTTAACCTAGGCGGGCTAATACTTTCTGAATAACCCTTTAATACATTTGCAGTTCGCACCGGGTTGGCAATTCTTTGATGGCAGATGGGTGTCATTTTGATACCACCGCCGCCGGCAGCCATGCCGCAAGGAGCTGAAGCATGAAACTGTTCATTCTGCACTGCATGAATTTCCTGCATCGCAAGGACGGTGCATCCGGTATCGAATACGCCGTCATCGCAACCATGGTTGCAGTGGTGCTGGCGGGTTTCGTTCCAGAAATAGCCAGTGCTGTCAAAGGAACGTTCACCACCATAAAAGATGCGCTTTGATATCTGGAAGGGAGCCAGCGGCATGCAGAACGCTTGCGCGCGTCAGCAGATCCTCCTGGTGGATGACGAGCAGGACGTTCTGCTGGAATTGGCGGAGCTGCTCGAAAACGAAGGCTTCGCCTGCCTGACCGCCACCTCGGTGAAGGCGGCCTTGCACCAGCTGACCTGTCACCCGGACGTAGCCTTGGTGATCACTGATGTGCGCATGCCGGGCGAAAGTGGCATCGGGTTGATCAAGCGCCTGCGCGAGCACACTGCCCGCCTGCATTTGCCGGTGATCGTCATGTCGGCACAAGCCGATCTGGATGACGTCAGCGAACTGGTGCAATTGCAGGTACTGGACTTCTTCCGCAAGCCGATCTACCAGGCCCGTTTGCTGGAAACCCTGGACAACCTGTTCCCCGTATCACGCCTGCGCGTCGTCAATTGAATTGACCCGGGCGGGAACGAAAACGCCCGGCACTTGGCCGGGCGTTTCGGTTGGTGCGATCAGGCGTCGGGGTCACTCAGCTCCAGGGCGCCGCGCTTGCTGCGCAGCTTGCCGTAGAAGTGCTCCAGCGCGTGGTTCAGCTTGGTGGCGGCACCATCCACTGCCTGGTCCAGCGAAGCGGCAGTGTGGGTCACGGAAATCGGTTGGTGGCCTTTGGGGCGAGCCTCCATCTGGCAGCGTTTGTCATGCGGTCCGGGCTTGGCGCCATTTTCGTCGCGCAGGTGCACCTCGATGCGGGTGAGGTCGTCCTCGTAACGTTCAAGTGAGCTTTCCAGTGTACTGCGGACCCACTGGTCGAGCCGGGCGTTGCCTTCGAAATGGTTGCTGCTGTTGACCTGGATTTGCATGATTCAATCCTTATTCAGCTTGCTCGCATGGAGGCGCGGCCAGGTCCTTGAGACCGTTGGAAATTCTGCGCCTTTTGACTCTAAGGTCAGGCAACCGCCGGATGAATTCAAGCCCTTTCGGAAAATAAATTTCTTGTTGCATATCTGCGCGCACCGGCAGCTTGTCGTTGAAGCTTTGCTTATGAGAATTGAAATCATTAGTATTGCAGCCCCGAACACGCCCGGACCTTCGCCATGACGCGCAAAACCGCCGGCCTTCCGCTCAGCTACCGCCTGGCCGTGGCCTCACGCAGCCTGGCTGCGCTGCTGGGCGGCTATTTGCTGGCGTCTGCGGCCAGCGTCTGCATCGCCGTGGTGGCACCGTTGCCCAAGGTCGACGCCACGCTGATCGGCCTGATGCTCTCGTTCGTTTTCTACCTGCTGGCGTTCATCTGGTGCTTCGCCTGCCGCAGTGCCTGGCGCGCGTGGCTGGGCGTGCTGGCGCCAAGCCTGCTGCTTGGCGTGATCAGTGGTATTGCCTACTGGATGAAAACCGCATGAAAGACGGCTTCCGCCAGGCCATGGCCTGGCTGCATACCTGGACCGGCCTGATCTTCGGCTGGCTGTTGTTCGCCATTTTCCTTACCGGCACGCTGTCGTATTTCAAGGAAGAGATCAGCCAGTGGTCGCAGCCTGAAGTGCGCAGCCATGCACTGGACCCGGCCCATAGCCTAGCCCTGGCACAGCGTTACCTGCAGGACAATGCCGGGCATTCGGGCACCTGGTTCATCCGCTTGCCCAACGCCCGCGAAGCGGGCTTGAGCGTGGGCTATCGCGACCCCAACGGCGGGCCGCGCGGCTTTGTCAGCAAGACCCTCGATACCCAGACCGGGCAACCGGTAGAGGCACGCGACAGCCGCGGCGGCGAGTTCTTCTACCGCTTCCACTTCCAGCTGCAGATGCCGTACCCCTATGGCCGCTGGCTGTCGACCTTCTGCGCCTTCATCATGCTGCTGGGGCTGGTCACCGGCATCATTACCCACAAGAAGCTCTTCAAGGAGTTCTTCACCTTCCGCCCCGGCAAGGGCCAGCGCTCGTGGCTGGATGGGCACAACGCGATCGGCGTGCTGGTGCTGCCGTTCCACCTGATGATCAGCTACAGCAGCCTGGTGCTGTTCATGTACATGGTGATGCCGGCGGGGATCATGGCCAGCTATGGCAACGACACCGGCAAGTACTTCAATGACCTGTTCGGGCGCAACGATGCACCCAAGGCGGCCCAGGTGGCCACGCCGCTGGTCGCGCTGCCCAGCCTGTATGCCAAGGTGCAGGCGCTGCAACCCGAGGCACGCATTGGCAACATCCAGGTGCAGAACCCGGGCGACCGCAATGCCCGTGTCACCTTCACCCAATCGGCGGCCGACCATGTGGCCTACCGGCGTAGCGCCAACTGGACGTTCGATGGCGCCAGCGGCACGCTGCTGAGCCAGGGCAAGCCGGAGAGCGGGGCCATGATGACGTCCTTCAGCTTTGCCGGCCTGCACATGGGCAACTTTGCCGGGCCCTGGCTGCGCTGGTTGTATTTCTGCTTTGGCATTGCCGGTACTGCGGTGATTGGCACAGGGCTGGTGATGTGGCTGGGCAAGCGCCAGCTCAAACATGCCCAGCGCGCGCACATGCCCGGCGAGCTGCGCCTGGTCGAGGTGCTCAATATCGCCAGCATGAGCGGCCTGCTGCTGGCAGTGGCGGGCTTCTTCTGGGCCAACCGGCTGATCCCGGCCGCTGCCGCCGGCCGTGCCGATTGGGAGGTGAATGTCTTCTTCATCGTCTGGGGCCTGTCCCTGGCCCACGCCGTACTGCGCAGTGGGCGCCGGGCCTGGGGCGAGCAGCTGGCGCTGGGCGCATTGGCCTTCGCCTTGCTGCCACTGCTCAATGGGCTGACCACCGACCGTGGCCTGTACCATTCGCTGGCGGCAGGTGACTGGGCCATGGCAGGCCTGGACCTGACCGCGCTGGGTACCGGGCTGTTCCTGGCCTGGCTGGCCGGCAAGATGCTGCGCAGCCCCGCGCCGCTGGCCAAACGCGCGCCGCGGGTGGCAGACAAGCCGCGCGCCGAAGCGGCGCAGGCACGCTGATGCTGGGGAACGCATTGCTCGCCTACGCAGGCTTCGTTGCCTTGTGCCTGGCCATGGACAAACATTTTACCGGCCTGCTCGGGCGCAAGCCGCACCCAGGCCAACTGCGCCTGTTGCGCGTGGCGGGCTGGTCGTTGCTGGTGCTGTCGCTGGCGTTCAGTGTGCACCTGCGTGGCTGGGCCCATGGCCTGGTGGAGTGGGCGGCGGTGATGATGGCGGCGGTCACCGTGTGGGTCTTCGCCCTGCCGTACCAGCCGCGGCTGTTGCTGGGCCTGGCTGCCGGCAGTGTGCTGCTGGGCCCGGTGCTCGCCCTTTTTGCGGTGTGACAGCATGAGCGAGCAGGGCGATACCCTCGGGCCGGATGCCGACAGCGCAGGCGGGCGTGCGCGTTTTGTCCAGGTGTTCCAGGCCCAGCGTGCACGCATGGAGGCACTGGTCAGCCGGCGCGTGGGTTGCCGCGCCACGGCGTCGGACCTGGTCCAGGAGTTGTTCCTGCGCTTCTGGCGTCGCCCCGAGGTGAAAGTCGAGGCGCTGGATACTTACCTGCTGCGCTGTGCCGGCAACCTGGCCATCGACCACCTGCGCAGTGAGGGCAGCCGCGAACGCATTGCCGAAGCCGCGCTGGCGGTGGATGAGGCGAGCATGGCGCATGCGCCGGAGCAGGCCGTGGAAGTGGACCATGACCTGCAGCGTATCGAGGCTGCCCTGCGCGCCTTGCCCGAGCGCACCCGGCAGATCTTCCTGCTCAACCGCATTCACGGCTGCAAGTACGGCGAGATCGCCAAGGCCATGCAGCTGTCCCAGAGCGCGGTGGAAAAGCATATGATGCGCGCCCTGGAAGCGTGCAAGGCGAGTGTTGCCGAGCCCGCGTCCACCCCGCGCCGGCCTGGGAGAGCCTGCCGATGAGTTCTATACCGCCGATTACCGAGGCGCAGGCGCAGGCCGCGTTGCGCTGGCTCAGCCGCATCAGCGAGCAACCTGCAGTGGCCCAGGGGGCCTCGTTCAAGCGCTGGCTGCTGGCCGAGCCCAGGCACCGCGCCGCGTACGAACAGGCCCAGGCGCTGTGGCGCAACAGTGGTGTGGCGGCGTCGCGGCTGGCTGCCGAAGAGCATGCCAGCCTGCAGCCCTACCTGGCCGCCATGGCTCGCCCGGCTGCCAGGCGCCCCGGCCGCGCGCGCCTGACGGCAATCGGGCTGGCGGCCTGCCTGGTGCTGGCCATTGGGGGCGCCGGGGGCTGGCACCCAGGCTACTGGCTGCAGGACCTGCAGGCCGACTACAGCAGTACCGGGCAGATTCGCCAGGTTACCCTGCAGGACAACTCGCAGGTGACCCTGGATGCGGGCAGTGCAATTGAGGTCGATTTTGCCCATGGCCAGCGTCGCGTGCGCCTGCTGCATGGCGCGGCGTTCTTCCAGGTCACGCATACCGGCGAGCCCTTCCTGGTCGAAGCCAACGGCGGTGAAGTGCGGGTACTCGGTACCCAGTTCGAGGTGCGTGAGCAGGGGGACGGCACGCAGGTCACGGTGCGCAGCGGGCGGGTGGCGGTGAGCCCGGCCGCGGGGGCCGCGGCCAGGGAGCTGACGGCCAACCAGCAGGTGAGCTACGGCGCCGGCCGGGCCGGCGCAACCCTGGCGGTGGACAGCGACAACCGCCTGGCCTGGCGCCAGGGCTGGCTGAATTACTACCAGGTGCCGTTGGCGCAGGTGATCGAAGACCTGGGGCGCTACTACCCAGGGCGGATCCTGTTGCTGGATGAGGAACTCGGGCAGCGTAAGGTCAGTGGCAGCTTCCCCTTGGCCGAGCCGCTGCTGGCACTGGATTCGATGGGCAAGGTGATGGGCTTTTCACGGCAGACCGTGCTGGGCCGTTTGACGCTGATCCGCTAGCCCCTGTACCGGCCGCCGTTGGCGCCTGCCGTGGAAGCGGGTTTGCCCGCGAACCGGCAGCACCGGGAAAATATTTTCAAAAGCGCATGAGGTAACCGACCGTGGCATCCGTGTAATGAGTGGAAGTGCGATTCATTCGTACTCATATTCATCTCACAGGTCAGCGTCCATGAAGTTCTCCCCGCGTTGCGTCCCCCTCTGGTTCGGCCTTGCCATGCTCCCGACCGTTGCCGTGGCTCTCCAGGCCAGCGCTGCCGAGCAACAGCAGGCCTACGCCTTCGCCCAGCCGGCGCAACCGCTGGCCCAGGCCCTCAGCGCCTTCAGCCGGACCACGGGCCAAAGCGTGGTCTACACCGTAGCGTTGCCCGGGGTGCAGGCGCCGGCGCTGACCGGCACCTACAGTGCCGAACAGGCGCTGCAACAGCTGCTGGCAAGCAGCGGGCTGACCTGGCGGCGCCTGGACGCGCGGACCCTTACCCTGGACGCGCTGGATACTACCGGTGCCCTCAACCTGCAGGCCACCACGGTGACCTCGCTACGGGACGACTACAGCTACCAACCCCCAGCCACGGCGTCGATCATGCGTGGCCAGGGCGCCAACCAGGACATTCCCCAGGCGATCAACGTGGTCCCGGCGCAGGTCATCCGTGACCAGGCGCCGCGCAACCTTGACGATGCCCTGGCCAACGTCAGCGGCATTACCCAGGGCAACAACTTCGGCGGCACCTCCGACACGGTGATGAAGCGCGGCTTCGGCGACAACCGCGACGGCTCGATCATGCGCGATGGCATGCCCATCGTGCAGGGCCGCAGCCTCAATGCCAGCACCGAACGGGTCGAAGTGCTGAAGGGGCCGGCCTCGCTGCTGTACGGTATCCAGGACCCGGGCGGGGTCATCAACGTGGTCAGCAAGCGCCCCCAACTCGAGCAGTACAATGCCCTGAACCTGCGGGGTTCCACCTACGGCAGCGGCAAGAACGGCAGCGGCGGAGGCTTCGACAGCACCGGCGCGCTGGGCGACAGCAACTTTGCCTACCGCATGATCGTCGACCACGAAGACGAAGATTACTGGCGCAACTTCGGGGTGCATCGTGAATCGCTGGTCGCGCCGTCGCTGGCCTGGCTGGGCGAAGACACCCAGGTGGTGCTGGCCTACGAGCACCGCGAGTTTCTCTCGCCGTTCGATCGGGGCACGGCCTTTGGCAGCAATGGCCACCCGCTGGACATTCCCGCCACCCGGCGCCTGGACGAGCCCTTCAACGACATGGAAGGGCGCTCGGACCTGTACCGTCTGGAGGTCGACCACCAGTTGGCCGATGACTGGAAGCTGCACGTTGGCTACAGCTTCAACCGTGAGACCTACGACGCCAGCCAGGTTCGCGTCACGGGGGTGAACCAAGCCAATGGCACCCTGGCCCGCAGTATCGATGGCACCCACGGCGCCATGAGCCGTGACCAGTTCGCAACCCTGAGCCTGACCGGCACCGTGCAAGTGGCCGGCATGCAGCATGACTTGCTGCTGGGCGCCGACCATGAAGACCGCAAGGTCTACCGCGCTGACCTGATCCGGCAAGCCGCGCGGTCCAGCTTCAGCTACGTGAACCCGGTGTACGGGCGGGAAGTGGAAGGCACCACCGTGCGTGCCAGCGACAGTGACCAGACCGACAAGCTGCGCACCGACGCGCTGTTCCTGCAGGACGCGCTGCACCTGGACGATCACTGGATCCTGGTGGCCGGTGCACGCTTCCAGCAGTACGACCAGTACGCCGGCCGCGGTCGCCCGTTCACGGCCAACACCGATACCAACGGCCAGACCTGGGTGCCGCATGCCGGTATCGTCTACAAGGTCGATGAGCAACTGTCGTTCTATGGCAGCTACAGCGAATCGTTCAAGCCCAACTCCAGCATCGCGCCGCTCACCGGGGGGGTGGTACTGGACTCGTCGGTGGCGCCGGAAGAGGGCAAGTCGTGGGAGCTGGGCGCCAAGCTCGACATGCCGGGCAGCCTGACCGGTACCTTGGCGCTGTTCGACATCACCAAGCGCAACGTGCTGGTGGCCAATTTCGACACGCGCACCGGCGATACGCTTTACAGCAATGCGGGTGAAGTCAATTCACGCGGGGTCGAGCTGGACCTGACCGGCCAGCTCAGCGAGCGCTGGAGCCTGATCGGCAGCTATGCCTTCACCGATGCCAAGGTCACCAAGGACCCCGACCTCAAGGGCAACCGCCTGCAGAACGTGGCCAAGCACAGCGGCTCGCTGTCGGCGGTGTACGACTACGGCAGCCTGTTCGGCGGCGACCGCCTGCGCTTTGGTGCCGGGGCACGGTATGTGGGTGAGCGCAGCGGCAACGCGACCAACACCTTCGACTTGCCGTCCTACACCGTGGCTGACGCATTTGCGACCTACGAGACCAAGCTCGATGAGCACAAGGTGTTGTTGCAGCTGAACGTGAAGAACCTGTTCGACAAGGTGTACTACAGCTCGGCGGTGAACCAGTACTTTGTGGCGATTGGGGATGCGCGGCAGGTGAGCCTGTCCAGTACCTTTGAGTTTTAGGGAGCAGAGGCCGCTTCGCGGCCCATCGCAGGCAAGCCAGCTCCTACAGGTACTGCATGGAGGCCGGGCCTGATGCAATCCCTGTGGGAGATTCTATGGTTCCTGGCAAGGGTAGCCGGAGCATCTTCAGCGCCTGTGAGATCGAGCGCCGCCCGCGCGGCGCAATCGCGAGCTGCGCTCGCTCTAACAGGCGCTGCCATACCTTGTGGCAAACACCTGTCAGCCCTAAGGCGATCCCTGTGGGGCTTGCCTGCGATGGGCTGCAAAGCAGCCCCGATGTCACAGGTTGAAGGCCAGGCGGTACTCGCCCGGTGTGGCGCCAACGGCCTGGCGGAACCGATTGCTGAAATGGCTGGCACTGGCAAACCCTTGTCGCAGTGATGGCCGGGAATGTGCTGGTGTTTCGCAAGCCCAGGGCACGGGTAGCTGAGGGGGTTGTGGAGGCCAGATGAGTCATGGCCCTATCAGCGACCAGCTACCGAAACTGTGGGCGCTGGCTTGCCGACGATAGGGCCGGTACAGGAATAACCGGGGGGATCAGCCCTTCCACACCTGCGGGTTCACCAGGTCCCGCGGCCGCTCACCCAGCAGCGCCGCACGCAGGTTGTCCAGCGCCCGGTTGGCCATGGCTTCGCGGGTTTCGGCGGTGGCCGAGCCTATGTGCGGCAAGGTCAGGGCATTGGGCAGCTTGAACAGCGGCGAATCGCTCAGTGGCTCTTTCTCGTAGACATCAAGGCCTGCGCCGCGCAGGGTGCCGTTCTGCAGCGCTTCGATCAGTGCGGCTTCATCGACCACCGGCCCGCGTGCAATGTTGATCAGGAACGCGCTTGGCTTCATCAGCTTCAGCTCGCGGCTGCCGATCAGTTTGCGGGTCGCGTCCGACAGGGGCACCACGATGACCACGAAATCGGCTTCGGCCAGCAACTGCTCCAGGCTGCGGAACTGCGCGCCCAGCTCCTGCTCCAGCGCGTTCTTGCGGCTGTTGCCGCTGTACAGGATCGGCATGTTGAAGCCGAAGCGGCCACGGCGGGCCACGGCTGCGCCGATGTTGCCCAGGCCGACGATGCCCAAGGTCTTGCCATGCACATCACTGCCGAAGTGCGCCGGGCCCACGGTTGCCTGCCAGTTGCCGGCCTTGGTCCAGGCGTCGAGTTCGGCGGTACGCCGTGCGCAGCCCATGATCAGCGAAAAGCCCAGGTCGGCAGTGCTTTCGGTGAGCACGTCCGGGGTGTTGGTGAGGGCGATGCCGCGTTCGTTGAAGTAGTCCAGGTCATAGTTGTCGTAACCGACCGACACGCTGGACACCACCTCGAGCTTGGCCGCACCTTCCAGCTGCGCCCGGCCAAGCTTGCGCCCGACCCCGATCAGGCCGTGGGCTTCGGGCAGGGCTTCGTTGAACTGGGCGGCGATGTCGCCCAACTTGGGGTTGGGCTGGATCAGGTTGAAATCTTGCTGCAGGCGCTCGGCCATGGCCGGGGTGATTCGGCTGAAAGCCAGGACGGTCTTTTTCATCGGGCTGCTTCCAAGGGGAAAGCTACAAGCTACAAGTTGCAAGCTACAAGCTACAAGAAAAAGCAGCACGTGAACGGATCTGCTTTTTCTTGCTACTTGCTACTTGCTA
>NZ_DKJF01000037.1:0-7879 GCF_002454615.1 Pseudomonas sp. UBA6699 | reverse complement strand
TACTTGCTACTTGCTACTTGCAGCTGCCCTCAGTCGGCGATCAGCACCTGATGGGTTTTCAGGTCGGCCTCATGCGCGGCAAGAATTTCCGGCAGCGAGTTGCGCAGGTATTCGACCCAGGTCTTGATCTTGGCATCCAGATACTGGCGCGACGGGTAGATGGCGTACAGGTTCAGTTCCTGCAGGCGGTACTCGGGCAGCACCCGCACCAGGCTGCCGTCGCGCAGGCCATCGATGGCCGAATAAATCGGCAGCACGCCTACGCCCATGCCGCTGCGGATCGCGGTCTTCATGGCGTCGGCGGTGTTGACCATGAACGGTGAGCTGGTGATGTTGACCATCTCCTGGCCTTCCGGGCCATCGAACAGCCACTTTTCCAGCGGGATCACCGGGCTGACCATGCGCAGGCAGGCGTGCTTGAGCAGGTCGGCAGGTTTGTGCGGCAGGCCATGGCGGGCGATGTAGGTCGGCGACGCGCAGACGATGCTGTAGGTGATGCCCAGGCGCTGCGAAACGAACCCCGAGTCCGGCAGCTCGGTGGCCAGCACGATGGACACGTCATAGCCCTCGTCAAGCAGGTCGGGCACGCGGTTGGCCATGGTCAGGTCGAAGGTCACGTCGGGGTGCGATTCACGGTAGCGGGCAATCGCATCCACCACGAAATGCTGGCCCACCCCGGTCATCGAATGCACCTTCAATTGCCCGGCGGGGCGCGCATGGGCGTCGCTGGCCTCGGCCTCGGCTTCCTCGACGTAGGTCAGAATCTGTTCGCAGCGCATCAGGTAGCGCTTGCCGGCCTCGGTCAGCGCAATGCGGCGGGTGGTACGGTTGAGCAGCCTTGTTTGCAGATGGGCTTCCAGGTTGGAGACCGCCCGCGACACGTTCGCGGTGGTGGTGTCCAGTTGCGCCGCAGCGGCCGTGAAGCTGCCTAATTGCGCCACGCAACTGAAAGCACGCATGTTTTGCAGGGTGTCCATGGGTCACTCTCTAGGTAGAGGACAAAATTGTGTCACGAAGCAACGCAAAAGTTATGAAAACTTACCTTCGACCAAAGGCGGATTATCGCCATTTTGGTAACAAAGATTCGCAGGAATCTACGCTTATCGCCAGTGCTGCCGCCCCCTAGAATTGCTCGGCCCCTCCACCTCTTCCTCGGGAAATCGCAGCTGTGCCGCGTCGCATCATCAGAACGCTCAGTGCCTGTGCCCTTGCCCTCACCTTGAGCGGCTGTATCGGAACCTGGGGCATCGCCCCGCAAAGCAAGACGCTGCAAGCCAATACCCTGACCACCGACGCGGCCATTCGCGAAGCCGCAAGCGATGCGCACTGGCCCGACCAGCAGTGGTGGCACGCCTATGGCGACCCGCAACTGGACCGCTGGGTTGCCCTGGCAGTGGCCGGCAGCCCGAGCCTGGCCATGGCCGCCGCGCGGGTGCGTGAAGCCAAGGCCATGGCCGGTGTGGTCGAGTCGGCTGAAAAGCTCCAGGCCAACGGCCAGGCCACGCTCAAGCGCCACAACTGGCCTGAAGACCAGTTCTATGGGCCTGGCGCGTTGTCGGGTGCCAACACCTGGGACAACAACGCGGCCATTGGCTTGAGCTACGCGCTGGACTTGTGGGGCCGTGAACGCAACGCCAGTGAACAGGCCGTGGACCAGGCGCACATGAGCGTGGCTGAAGCGCGCCAGGCGCAGCTGGAGCTGCAGAACAACGTGGTGCGTGCCTATATCCAGCTGAGCCTGCACTTTGCCCAGCGCGATATCGTCAAGGCCGAGCTGGCACAGCAAGAACAGATCCTGGCCTTGGCCAAGCGCCGCCTGGCGGCCGGTATCGGCACCCATTTCGAAGTCAGCCAGGCCGAAGCGCCGCTGCCGGAAACCCATCGCCAGCTCGATAGCCTCGACGAAGAAATCGCCCTGGCCCGCAACCAGCTGGCCGCCCTGGCCGGCAAAGGCCCGGGGGAGGGCGCGCAGTTGCAGCGCCCGGCCCTGGCCCTGGCCGCACCACTGAAGCTGCCGTCCAACCTGCCTGCGGCACTGGTCGGCCAGCGCCCGGATGTGGTCGCCAGCCGCTGGCAGGTGGCTGCGCAGGCACGCGGCATCGACGTCGCGCACGCCGGCTTCTTCCCCAACGTCGACTTGGTCGGCAGCCTGGGCTTCATGGCCACGGGCGGCGGGCCGCTGGAATTCCTGACCGGGCGCAAGTTCAACTACAACGTTGGCCCGGCCATCAGCCTGCCGATCTTCGACGGCGGGCGCCTGCGCTCGCAGCTGGGCGTGGCCTCGGCTGGCTATGACGTGGCCGTGGCGCGCTACAACCAGACCGTGGTCGGTGCGCTGAAGAACATTTCCGACCAGTTGATCCGCCGCGAGTCGATGCAGCAGCAGTCGCACTTCGCTGCTGAATCGGTGGCCGCCGCGCAGAAAACCTACGACATCGCCATGGTCGCCTTCCAGCGTGGCCTTACCGACTACCTCAACGTGCTCAATGCGCAGACCTTGCTGTTCCGCCAGCAGCAGGTGCAGCAGCAGGTGCAGGCGGCACGCCTGATCGCCCATGCCGAGCTGGTCACCGCGCTGGGCGGTGGCCTGCAGGCTGGCCAGGACGTACCCCAGGAAGAACGCCAGGCTGCGCCGAACACCCCGGCGGCCCTGGCCATTTTCGATACCCGGCCGGACAACGCTGAATGAGCACTTCCAGTTTGCCTGTGCGCTGGCTGCAAAGCCTGGAATGGCGTCGCGGCTTCTTCGCCTGGGCGCGTACCGATGGCGTGACCTGGGTCTACATCTTCAAGGTACTGGCAGCCGCGTTCATTACCCTGTGGCTGGCCATGCGCCTGGAGCTGCCGCAACCGCGTACGGCGATGATCACCGTGTTCATCGTCATGCAGCCGCAAAGCGGCCATGTGTTCGCCAAGAGCTTCTACCGGGTGCTCGGCACCCTGGCCGGCTCGGCGATGATGGTGGCGTTGATTGCCATTTTTCCGCAGAACACCGAGCTGTTCCTGCCCAGCCTGGCGCTGTGGGTTGGGCTGTGCTCGGCCGGTGCCATGCGCTACCGCACCTTCCGCGCCTATGGCTTCGTGCTGGCCGGCTACACCGCGGCCATGATCGGCCTGCCGGTGCTGCAGCACCCCGACCAGGCGTTCATGGCGGCGGTGTGGCGAGTGCTGGAAATTGCCCTGGGCATCCTGGTGTCGACCTTCGTCAGTGCCGCGATCCTGCCGCAGTCGGCCAGCGCCGCAATGCGTAACGCCCTGTACCAGCGCTTTGGTGTGTTCGCCGGGGTGGTGGTCGAGGCCTTGCGCGGTGACAGCCAGCGTGACCGCTTCGAGAGCAGCAACGTGCGCTTCGTGGCCGAGGCGGTGGGCCTGGAAAGCCTGCGTAACGTCACCGCCTTCGAAGACCCGCACATGCGCCGGCGCAGTGGCCGGCTGGTGCGGATGAACAGCGAGTTCATGGCCATCACCACACGCTTCAACGCCCTGCACCGCCTGCTGGAGCGGCTGCGTGCACGTGGCCCGCGGCAGATCGTCACCGCCATCGAGCCGGGCCTGAACACCTTGGTGGAGCTGTTGCAGCCTTACGTGGGCCGGGCGCTGACCGACGCCGATGCACTGCGCCTGACCCTGGAGCTGGGCGCCTACAAGGAAGGCCTGCAAACCCAGGTGCGTAGCCTGCGGGCCGACTACCTGGCAACCGGGCCGAGCGCGGCCGACCAGCTCGACTTCCACACGGTGTTCGAGCTGTTGTACCGCTTCATCGACGAAATGTTCAGCTACGCCGAAACCCACGCCTCGCTGGCCGCGCACAAGCACGAGCGCGAGCAATGGGACGAGCCCTATGTGGCGCAGACCAGCTGGCTGGTGTCGTTGGCAGCGGGTGTGCGCGCCTCGGCGGTGCTGTTGCTGCTGGGCAGCTACTGGCTGCTCAGCGACTGGCCCAGTGGCGCCATGATGACCCTGATCGCCACGGTGACCGTGGGCTTGTCGGCGGCCTCGCCCAACCCAAAGCGCATGTCGTTCCAGATGGCCTGCGGCACTGCGCTGGGGGCCTTGGTCGGCTTCTTCGAGACCTTCTTCGTGTTCCCCTGGATCGATGGGTTCCCATTGCTGTGCATGGTGCTGGCGCCTGTGTTCGTGCTCGGCGCGTTTCTCTCGTCACGGCCGGCCTACGCGGGCTACGGCATCGGCCTGCTGGTGTTTTTCGCCATCGGCTCGGTACCCAACAACCTGACCGTGTACGACCCCTACAGCTTCATCAATGACTACATCGGCATGATTCTGGGCATGTGCGTGTGTGCCGCCGCCGGGGCGATCATCCTGCCACCCAACAGCCGTTGGTTGTGGAGCCGCCTGGAGCAGGAGCTACGCGAGCAGGTGTTGTTTGCCATCAGCGGCCGCCTGCGTGGCATCGGCACGGCGTTCGAAAGCCGCACCCGCGACCTGCTGCACCAGGCCTACGGCCTGGCAGCCGGCAAGCCGAAGGTTCAGAGCGAGCTGATGGGCTGGATGTTCACCGTACTGGAGGTCGGCCACGCGGTCATCGAGCTGCGCAAGGAGCAGGCCCGCGCGCCGGTGCACCCGGCGTATGCCGAGTCGCAACCGTGGCGCCAGGCCATCCGCGTGATGGGCCGGGCCTTGGCACGGCTGTTTCTGCAGCCCAGTGCCAGCAACCACGAACGCGCGCTGGTAGCAGTGGACCATGCCATTGCCCGGGTGCAGGCCACTGACGAGCCATTCGCCCGGCACTTCGATACCTCGGTGCTGCGCCGTGCGCAAAGCTACCTGCACTTCATCCGTTCTTCCCTGCTCGACCCACAGTCGCCGCTGGTGCCGGCGAAAGGACTGCCAGATGCTGCGTGAAAGCATGCCCCGCGAAATCGCCTTCCATGGTGTGTACATGCCCACCATGACCTTGATGTTCCTGTTTGCGCTGGGCCTGGCCTGGGGCCTGGACCGGTTCATCGCCAGCCATGATGGCTACCGCTTCTTCTGGCACCCGGCGTTGCTGCGCCTGAGCCTGTTCGTCTGCCTGTTCGGCGCCATGGCGCTTACTGTCTACTGGTGAGAAACCTTCGATGAAAAAGTTCTTCAGCCTGATCGCCACCCTGCTGGTGCTGGTCGCTGCCGTGGCCATCGGTCGCCAGTTGTGGGTGCACTACATGACCACGCCGTGGACCCGTGACGGCCGCGTGCGTGCCGATATCATCAACGTGGCCGCCGACGTGCCTGGCTATGTGGTGGACGTGCCGGTCAAGGACAACCAGCGGGTGAAGAAGGGCGACCTGTTGATCCAGATCGACCCCGAGCACTATCAGCTCGCTGTCGACCAGGCCAAGGCGCTGGTCGCGTCGCGCAAGGCCACCTGGGAGATGCGCAAGGTCAACGCCAAGCGCCGTGCCGACATGGACAACCTGGTGATCTCCAAGGAAAACCGTGACGATGCCAGTAACATCGCCAACTCGGCGCTGGCCGACTACCAGCAGGCCCAGGCTGAACTGGCAGCAGCCGAGTTGAACCTCAAGCGCACCCATATCGTAGCCACGGTGGACGGCTACGTGACCAACCTGAATATCCACCGGGGCGATTACGCGCGTACCGGTGAAGCGGTGATGGCAGTGGTCGATGAAAACTCGTTCTGGGTGTATGGCTTCTTCGAGGAGACCAAGCTGCCGCATGTGAAGGTAGGTGACCAGGCCGAGCTGCAGATGATGAGCGGCGAGCGCATCAAGGGCCATGTGGAGAGCATCGCCCGCGGTATCTACGACCGCGACAACCCGCAAAGCCGTGAGCTGATTGCCGACGTGAACCCTACTTTCAACTGGGTACGCCTGGCGCAGCGGGTGCCGGTGCGCATTCACATCGATGAAGTGCCGGACGGGTTCTTGCTGGCGGCGGGGACGACTTGTACGGTGGTGGTGAAGCCGAGCGAGGGGTGACCTGCGGCGCCATTCTGGCCCACAGTCACTGCACTGCCTTTAGATACAGCGCTGGACCTGTGGTGGCGGGCATGCCCGGCAAGAATCCAACGCGGTGGCTGGCACCGGCTGCGCCGGTGTTCGCGGGCGCGCCCGCTCCCACAGGGTACGCTGTGCGCCTGCCAGCATCGACAACCTGGCGTTCAGGCGGGCCCCACCAATACCGGCACCTTCACCCGGTCGATCACCTTCGCGCTGATCGATGGGTCCAGCAACCGGCCCAGCCGTGACAGGTGGCGGTGGCCCATGATGATCAGTTCGCAGTTCAGTTCCTGCGCCTTGGCTACGATCGCCTCGACCGGTTGCCCCGCGATCATGCAGCCCTGGCTGGCGAAGCCGGCCTGTTGCAACTCGCCTACCGCCTTGGCCACCGCGTCGTCGGCCTGGTGCTGTTCCTTGCAGGCGGCGGGGTATTGCTCCAGCTCTTCGGTGGTGTAGGGCGCGGGTTGCTCGTGCACGGCGAAGGTAGAGTCGATGGCCAGCAGCACGTGCAATTCGTGTTCGCCGGGGCGACAGTAACGGCGGGCGAGGGTGAGCAGGGCAGTGGCGGCGGGGGAGGCGTCGATGGCGATCAGGACGGGGCTGGACATGCAGGATCCTTGCTTCTGGCTGGCTAGTCATTTGCCTGCACCGCCCCTATCCCGGCCAACCCTGCTCCCACTCGTTCAACACATCCCTTGGGCATTGTGGGATCCCTGTGGGAGCCGGCTTGCCGGCGATAGGGTCGGTGCAGGCACTGCAACTGTTATGACCCAATCACCGTCCAGAATAAATACCCCACCACGTACGAGCGCATTGCGTCTGGTGCAATCGGCCAACCTGCTACCATCGCCACTCCCCTGCTGTAATGGAACACGGCCATGCAACTCCCGGACATGAACCTGCTCGTCGCCCTCGATGCGCTGCTCGACGAAGGCAGTGTGGTCGGCGCGGCGCAGCGCATGAACCTGAGCCCCGCGGCCATGAGCAGGACCCTGAGTCGTATCCGCGATGCGTTGGGCGACCCGATCCTGGTGCGCGCGGGCCGTGGGCTGGTGCCGACGCCACGGGCGCTGGCCTTGCGCGAGCAGGTGGCGGCGCTGGTGGAGCAGGCCGGCGAAGTGTTCCGCAGCGCCGATGAAGTCGACCTGCCCAAGCTCGACCGTGCCTTCAACATTCGCACCAATGACCTGTTCATCGCCCTGTATGGTGCCCAGCTGCTGCGCCGCATGCACGAGCAGGCACCGCGCACGGTGCTGCGCTTCGTGCCGGAAAGCCCCGGCGGTGACGACGACAGCGTGCTGCGCGACGGGCGCACCGACCTGATCATCAGCTCGACCGTGGATCTGGGACCGGAGATCAAGGTGCAGAGCCTGTTCCAGACCTACTATGTAGGCTTGGCCCGGCGCGACCACCCGATCTTCGAGCAGCCGATCACGCCGACCAGCTTTGCCAGTTACCCACAGATCAGCGTATCCCGCCGTGGCCGGGCCAACGGGCCGATTGATGTCGAGCTTGCCAACTTCAAGGTGCAACGGCGGGTGGCATTGATTACCCCGAGTTTTCACTCGGCGCTGTTCTCGCTACCGGATTCGGACCTGATCCTGCCGATGCCGGCGAATATCCTCAACAGCGTGCACAAGCTCGGGTTGCCACTGCGATCGTTCGAGATCCCGGTACCGCTGGAGCGGGTGACGGTGCTGCAAGCCTGGCACCCGCGGTTTCACAACGACCCTGCACATAGGTGGTTGCGGCAGACCTTGAAGGCTTGCTGCAGTGTTGATCCTTGATTGCCTGTAAGGGCCTCATCGCTGGCAAGCCAGCTTCCAGTCTGTGGGAGATTCTATGGTTTCTGGCAAGGCTAGCCGAGCATCTTCAGCGCCTGTGAGATCGAGCGCCGCCCGCGCGGCGCAATCGCGAGC
>NZ_DKJF01000026.1:0-5395 GCF_002454615.1 Pseudomonas sp. UBA6699 | reverse complement strand
CTCTTGGCGCATGCCTCAAAGTCGCGTCGTACGAACAAGGCGGCCGCGCGCATCTGGCACAGGGGTTACTGGCCCGAAACAGACGTAGGAGCGAGCGCAGCTCGCGATTGCGCCGCGCGGGCGGCGCTCGATCTCACAGGCGCTGCCATACCTTGTGGCAAACACCTGTCAGCCCTAAGGCGATCCCTGTGGGAGCTGGCTTGCCGGCGATAGGGCCAGTACAGGCTACGAATTACTCGAACAATGCATCCAGGGCCTGCTCCAGCCGGGTCACGGCAATGACCTGCAGCCCCGCTGGCGGCTCCTTCGGCGCATTGCCCTTGGGCACGATCGCCCGCTTGAAGCCGTGCTTGGCCGCTTCCTTCAAGCGCTCCTGCCCGCTTGGCACCGGGCGTACCTCGCCCGACAAGCCGATCTCGCCGAACACCAGCAGGCCATGGGCCAGTGGCCGATTGCGCAGGCTGGACATCACCGCCGCCAGCAGCGCCAGGTCCGAAGCGGTTTCCAGCACCTTGACCCCGCCCACCACATTGAGGAACACGTCCTGGTCGTGGGTGGGTATACCGCCGTGGCGGTGCAGTACCGCCAGCAGCATGGCCAGGCGGTTCTGGTCCAGGCCCAGGGTGACCCGGCGCGGGTTGGCCAGGTGGCTGTCGTCCACCAGCGCCTGCACCTCGACCAGCATGGGCCGGGTGCCTTCCCAGGTGGCCATCACCACGCTGCCCGGCACTTCCTCCTGGGAACGGTTGAGGAAGATCGCCGACGGGTTGGATACCTCCTTCAAGCCGCGGTCGGTCATGCCGAACACGCCCAGCTCGTTGACGGCGCCGAAGCGGTTCTTCACCGCCCGCAGCAAGCGCAGGCGGCCGTCGGACTCGCCCTCGAAATACAACACGGTATCGACCATGTGCTCCAGCACCCGCGGGCCGGCCAGCGAGCCCTCCTTGGTGACATGGCCGACCAGGAAGATGGCCGTGCCGCTCTGCTTGGCATAACGCACCAGCAACGCCGTGCTTTCACGCACCTGGGCAACGCCACCAGGGGCTGACTGCAACTGCTCGGTGAAGATGGTCTGGATGGAGTCGATCACCATTACCCGCGGTTTTTCGACACGTGCCGTGGCAATGATCGTCTCGATGCAGGTTTCGGTCATGACCTTGAGCTTGTCCTGGGGCAGGCCCAGGCGGCGCGAGCGCATGGCCACCTGTTGCTGCGATTCCTCGCCAGTGACATACAGTGCCGGCATGCCCACGGCGATATTGCACAGGGTCTGCAACAGGATGGTCGACTTGCCGATACCGGGGTCGCCACCAATCAGCACCACCGAGCCGTCTACCAGGCCGCCACCCAACACACGGTCGAGCTCGGTGCTGCTGGTGGTGAAACGGGGGATCTCCTCGACGCTGACTTCGGCCAGGGTCTTGATCTGTGCCTGCTGCCCGGTCCAACCGGCGCGGCCACTGCTGGGCGCAGCGGCACCGCCGCTTTCGATCATGGTTTCGACCAGGGTGTTCCAGGCCCCGCATTCACCACACTGGCCGGCCCATTTGGGGAAGGTCGCGCCGCACTCGGTGCAGCCATACATGCGCTTGGCCTTGGCCATGGGTTGGGGTCTCCTGGAAAAATCGCCATGATAGCCGAGCCGCACGTGCCTCGAGCGCTTCGGGATGCGACAAAACTATTCGTTCTAACCGCAGTCAGTTGCCCTGAACACAACGCATGAAGCGTTCAAGTGGCTTACACTGCGTTTACCTCACCTTTTGTTACAAGGATCTAAACATGGGCATGCTCAATGAGTTCAAGGCCTTCGCGGTCAAAGGCAACGTCGTCGACATGGCGGTTGGTATCATCATCGGCGCAGCCTTCGGCAAGATCGTCTCGTCCTTCGTCGGCGACGTGATCATGCCTCCGCTGGGCTTGTTGATTGGTGGTGTGGATTTCAGCGATCTGGCCATTACCCTGAAAGCCGCTCAAGGTGACGTACCGGCGGTGGTGCTGGCCTATGGCAAGTTCATCCAGACCGTGATCGACTTCCTGATCGTGGCCTTCGCCATTTTCATGGGCGTGAAGGCCATCAACCGGCTCAAGCGTGAAGAGGCCGTGGCACCGACTGCCCCGCCAGTGCCTACCCCCCAGGAAACCCTGCTGACCGAGATTCGCGATTTGCTCAAGACGCAGAATCAGAACCGCCTGCCTTGAGGTTGCCGGGCTGCCTTGCAGCCCGCTCCTGCTCGCCGGCACCGGCAGCGCCGGTGCCCAGGCCCAGCGCCTTACCAGTAATTCTCGACCGCCACCTGGCCGGGCCGCTTGCTCAGGCTCAACTGCAGGTCGCGTGCCTTGAGCACCTTGCGTGTCTCGTCGATCATCTCCGGGTTGCCGCACAGCATCACCCGCGAATGCTCGGGGGACAGTTCCAGCCCCGCCGCCCTCTCCAACTCACCGTTCTCGATCAGCGTGGTAATGCGCTGGTTCAGCGCGCCAGGGTGCTGCTCGCGGGTCACCACCGGAATGAACTGCAACTTGCCAGCAAACTCGGCCAGATAATCGCGCTGTTCCAGCCCGGCAATTTCATCCACATAAGCCAGCTCTCTGGCCTCGCGCACCGAATACACCAGTTTGATGCTGTCGAACCGCTCCCAGGCCTCGAAGTCCTGCAGGATCGACATGAACGGCGCAATGCCGGTACCGGTAGCCAGCAGCCACAGGTCGCGGCCGCCGACGAACCGGTCGAGGGTGAGGAAGCCAAACGCCTGGCGGTCTATCAGCAAGGTATCACCTGCCCCCAAGCGGCTCAGCTCACTGGTGAACTCGCCGCCCGGCACCACGATGGAGAAGAAATCCAGGTGCTCGTCATGGGGCGCACTGACCATGGAATAGGCGCGCCATACCACGCTGCCATCGGCCTTGGTGACGCCCAGCCGGGCGAACTGGCCGGAACGGAATCGGAACCCGGCATCGCGCGTAACCCGCAGGCTGAAGAGGTTCGGCGTCAGCGGCTGAACATCGAGCAGGGTCTGGCGGGTGAACTTTTCGGCGCTAGCGGTCATATCGGGCTCCAGGGTTGGCGTGTGCACAGTGTCGCCTAAAGTGCTCGGGATAAAAACCACCGCTTTGTAGGGCCTCACGCCGGGTGCCGGTATGAAAGTCGCAGAGAATGCGGTTGGCTATAGCAAAAAATCCCAACACAACGGTAGGTCTTTTCCTACACTAGTCCTGATTCTCAAACGGATTGAATCCCGCGCCTCAAGGAGTGTTTCAGATGCTTCACTGGAAACCTGAACATCTTGATGCGTTCGTCAGCGAGCGCAGCCCAAAGAAGCTGTTCAACATCGCAGTGCATCTGGCGCAGGACCTGGCCATGCAGTACCTGGGGCTGAACCTGCGCATTCAGATCGCGACCCAGACGCCCAGGCTCTACCTGTACAGCAACTATCCCGATGAATGGATCAGTTGCTATCAGCGCGACGACTTCTACAAGCAGGACTGCGCCGCCCACCTCAGCCACCAGTCGACCCTGCCGGTGCTGTGGACCGACGAGCTCTATCATGAGGCCCCGCACTTTCGCGAAGCAGCCTGCCAACATGGCCTGCGTCACGGTTGGACGCAGTCGCTGCACGACCTGCAACACAACGAGAGCCAGATCAGCGTGGCCCGCCCGGCGGGCAGCATCGACATCAACGAGCTCTACGAGAAGGCCGGCAGTGTGCAGTGGCTGTGCCACACGCTGCATGCCGTGCTCGGCGAACACCATCTGAACGCGTTATGCCCGCCACAACCGAAGATGAGCGCGCGTGAGCTGGAAGTGCTGAAATGGTCCGCCGCTGGCAAGACCGCTGCCGACGTTGCCTGCATTCTGTCGTTGTCGCAAAGCACGGTGAATTTCCATATCCGCAGCGTGATCACCAAGACCAATGCCGCCAACAAGGCTGGCGCCATCGCCATTGCCGCGTTGCGCGGCTGGATCTGACCTTCAGACCTGCGACCCGGGGCAAAGCCCTGTAGAATCGCCTGGCAAAGCCCGGGGCGAACCGCAACGGGCAGTTTCATACCCGAGCCAGACGCCATGCCCCTGTTGACCACCCCTTACGCCGAACTCGACCTGATCCGCCAGCCCGAACAGGCCAACGACCCTTTGCAGGCTTTCGATGCCGCCGACGAATACCTGCTCGCGCAGTTGCACGCGCAGGCACCTGACGCCAACTGCCGGGTGCTGGTGCTCAACGACAGCTTCGGGGCCGTGGCCGCCAGCCTGGCTGGCAAGGTGCAGGTGACCAGCAGCGGCGACTCCCACCTGGCGCACATGGCCCTGGAAAAGAACCTGGCGCGCAATGGCCTGCCGTTCGACAGCGTGCCGTTCGTGCCAGCCAGCGAGCACTGGCAGGGCCCGTTCGACCGGGTGCTGCTGCGCGTGCCTAAAACCCTGGCCCTGCTCGAAGAGCAACTGATTCGCCTGCAGGGGCAGCTGGCCCCCGCTGCGCAGGTGATTGCCGGGGCAATGGTCAAGCACTTGCCACGCGCGGCCGGTGACCTGTTGGAGAAATACATCGGCCCGGTGCAGGCTTCGCTGGCGCAAAAGAAGGCCCGCCTGCTCACCGCGACGCTGGCAGAGCGCCCCCTGGCCCGCTCGCCCTACCCTAGCCGTTACCGCCTGGACACCCCGGCGCTGGAATTGCTCAACCATGCCAACGTGTTCTGCCGTGAAGGCCTGGATATCGGCACCCGGGCGTTCCTGCCGCACCTGCCACGCGACCTCGGCCGCGCGCGGGTAGCAGACCTGGGCTGTGGCAACGGGGTGCTGGCCATTGCCAGTGCCCTGGCCAACCCGGATGCCGAGTACACCTTGGTCGACGAGTCGTACATGGCGGTGCAATCGGCACGGGAGAACTGGCGCGCCGCCTTGGGTGAGCGGCCGGCCACCTTCGAAGCAGCCGACGGCTTGGCCGGGGTCGAAAAACAGTCGCTGGATGTGGTGCTCTGCAACCCGCCGTTCCACCAGCAACAGGTGGTTGGCGATTTTCTTGCCTGGCGCATGTTCCAGCAGGCACGCGAAGCGTTGGTGGTGGGCGGGGCCCTGTACATCGTGGGCAACCGCCACCTGGGCTATCACAGCAAGCTGGCGCGGTTGTTCCGTGGGGTGGAGCAGATAGCGGCTACGCCCAAGTTTGTAATCCTCAAAGCGCGCAAGTAAGCCTGTACCGGCCCTATCGCCGGCAAGCCGGCTCCCACAGGTACTGCACGAGGCGCGAGGCAGATGCGACCCTGTGGGAGATTCTATGGTTTCTGGCAAGGGTAGCCGCAGCATCTTCAGCGCCTGTTAGAGCGAGCGCCGCCTGCGCGGCGCATCGCGAGCTGCGCTCGCTCCTACGTTTGTTTCGGGCCAATTATTAGATCGGAA
>NZ_DKJF01000025.1:89351-106925 GCF_002454615.1 Pseudomonas sp. UBA6699 | reverse complement strand
CCAGGCGCTGCATATCTTGTGGCAAACACCTGTCAGCCCTGATGCTATCCCTGTGGGAGCTGGCTTGCCTGCGATCAGCTCACAGGCTCAGCCGCATCGACAGGTCGACCGCCTTCACATCCTTGGTCATCGCCCCGATCGAGATGTAGTCCACGCCGGTTTCGGCAATCACCCGCAGGGTGCTCTCGTTGACCCCGCCGCTGGCCTCCAGCTTGGCCTTGCCGGCCGTGATGCGCACAGCCTCACGCATTTCTTCCAGGCTCAGTTCGTCGAGCATGATGATGTCAGCCCCCGCCGCCAGCGCCTCGCGCAGTTCGCCAAGGCTCTCCACTTCTATTTCCACCGGTTTGCCCGGGGCAATGCGGTGCGCAGCCGCCACGGCCTGAGCCACGCCACCGCTGGCGGCGATGTGGTTCTCCTTGATCAGGAAAGCGTCGTACAGGCCGATGCGGTGGTTGTCGCAGCCGCCACAGGTCACCGCGTACTTTTGCGCCAGGCGCAGGCCAGGCAGCGTTTTGCGGGTGTCCAGCAGGCGCACCTGGGTGCCTTCTACCAGGCTGGCAAGAAAGCGCGCACGGGTGGCGACACCCGACAGCAGTTGCAGGAAGTTCAGGGCACTGCGCTCACCGCTGAGCAGCGAACGGGCTGGGCCTTCGAGGTGAAACAGGGGCTGGTTGGCGCTGGCACGGTCACCGTCAGTGACTTGCCAGTGCACCGCCACCCGCGGGTCGAGCTGGCGGAATACCGCATCGACCCAGGCAGTGCCGGCAATCACACAGTCCTCGCGGGTGATGATGGTCGCCTTGGCCAGGCGCTCGGCCGGGATCAACTGTGCGGTGATATCGCCACTGCCGATGTCCTCCAACAGCGCACGGCGCACGTTGGCTTCGATTTCAGCGGTCAGGTCGGCAAGGCGTAGGTTCGGCATGGTCGGCTCCACAAGCAAGATGCCCGCGATTATAGGGCAGGGGGCTGGTGTGTACAGCCGCCTTGGCGCCGACCTTTGGTCGGCGCGTGGGGGGCGCCTGCCTGGGGTGAATCCGTGCTGGCAGCGCTGAGGGTTTTTGCCGATAATGGCGACCAGTATTTGGCGTCATAGCTTTGACGATACCTGCTGCGGCGGGCAACCCACCCTGCAAGGAGTCCAGGATGCATGAAGAAGGCAAGGTGGTGCCCCTGGCGGCCGCCATCGACCGGGGCCGGCGTGCGCCTCTGCCTTGCCATCCGGTGTTGCTGCTGCAAGTACGCGACAAGGCCGCCCTGCAGTTGCGCCTGGGCTTGCAGGCGCTGTTCGACAACGCTGACGACACCCTGTTCGAGATGGCTGACAAAGCCTTCGAGCACGCCGACCAGAACTTGTATTTCGAGGCCATGCGCGACCTGCGCCTGAAGCGCAAAAACATTGAGCGTGGCTTTCTCGACATCTTCCATACGACTTTCGCCCGCATCGGCCAGGCGGACCTGTTGCTGCACCTGGCCCAGCCGGGGAACACGTGCGGCAAAGCGCAGGCCGAGCGGGGCGCTGCTGTCGAAGGCATGGTGGGGCGCGTGCTGGCACGTCATCGCCCGGCCTTGCAACAGCTCGGGCTGCGCTTGCAGGTGCTGCTCGACCGCCCCGTGTACGAGGGCGACAACCCGCTAGGGCCCGCCGCATTATGTGGTTACTTCCTCGATGCCGGGCGTAACCTGGGGGTTTGCCTGCGGGTGAAGCTGGTGTTGCTCACGCTGTTCGAGCGCTATGTGCTCAGTGATGCCGATGTGATCTACGGCGAGGCCAACCAGCTGCTGGCTGCCGCCGGCGTGCTGCCCGAACTGCAACCGGTACCGCGCCGGCCTGCCGAGGAGCGGCGCCTGGGCGCGCGACGTTGCCCGCCCATGCCAGGCCAGGATGTGGGCGCGGACGCAGCCGGGCAGGCGTTTTTTGCCTCGTTGCAAACCCTGCTGGCGCCGGTGCGGGGGCAATTTGCCCCACGTTTGCAGGGGGTGGCTGCCGCCCAGCCGATCAGCACCACCGACCTGCTGCGGTTACTGACCCATTTGCAGCATTATGTGCCCGCCACGCACGAAGCAGATGACTTCGAGCTTGGCCAGCAGCTTGAGCAATTGCTGCTGCGGGTCAGCGTGCGCAGTGGCATACGCAGGCGTATCGCGGTCGCCGACGAAGACATGATCAACCTGGTGAGCCTGCTGTTCGCGTTCATTCAGCAGGACGACAACCTGCCGGCCAGCCTGCGGGCGCTGATCATCCGGCTGCACATCCCGCTGCTGAAGGTGGCGCTGCTGGACAAGGGGTTGTTCTGCCGGGCTGGCCACCCCGCACGGCGGCTGCTCAACGAAATCGCAGCGGCGGCCATCGGCTGGGAGAGTGGCCGCGAAGATGTGCGCGACAGTCTGCACGTGCGGGTGGCGCTGATCGTGCAGCGCGTGCTCGGTGATTTTGACGAAGATACCCGCGTGTTCGACCACCTGCTGCAAGATTTTCTCGCGTTCAGCCAAGAGGAGCGGCGGCGCAGCGATTTGCTCGAGCAACGTACCCGCGACGCCGAAGAGGGCCGCGCACGCACCTTGCAGGCCAGGCACCAAGTGCAGCAATTGCTCAACCAGCGCCTGCGCGGCCAGGTGTTGCCCCAGGTAGTGGTGCAGATGCTGGTACAGGCCTGGAGCCAGGTCCTGCTGCTGGCCTGGCTGAAGCACGGCGAGGGTTCCGGGGCCTGGTGCGATGCCGTGCAGACCATGGACACGCTGCTGCTCAGCGTTACCCCGGGCCGTGATCCGCAAACCCTGTTGCAGCAGGTGCCAGGGCTGCTCAAGGCGTTGCGCGACGGCTTGGCCAGCGTGGCGCAGGACTCGCTCACGACCCGCGCATTCTTCCAGCAGCTTGAGCGGTTGCACCTGTGCGCCTGCGGGGGAGGCCAGTGGCAACCCCTGGACCAGGTGCGGGTGACGCAAGCGATTGTCCTGGCAAGTGCCGAAGAACCAGGCTGCCCGCCGCCAGGGGGCGACAGCGGGCACGCTGCGGCAGTGCGCCAGGCGCAGCGCCTGCGCGTCGGAACCTGGGTCCAGGTGCTGGATGAAGACCCACCGCTGCGCTGCAAGCTGGTAGCACGTGTCGAGAACAGCGACAGGCTGGTGTTCAGCAACCGCACCGGCCTGAAAGTGCGAGAGTGGAGCAGCGCCAGCCTGGCCAGGGCACTGCAGCGCGGCGAAGTGCGGGTGCTGGGGGACGGGCTGTTGTTCGAGCGTGCACTGGAGGCCGTACTTGACGGCCTGCGCCCGTGATCATTCACCTGCACAGGGCGTGAGCCGCAAGGCATACTGTTGTCCTGTTCAAGGCGTTTTCAGGATCTGCCCCATGCAATTGGACCGTGCCACTGGCTGGTTCCACGGAAACGGAATCACCCATTGCCCTTCGCCCAACTTCAATGCTCGGCCGGAGGGCGAAGCGATTTCCCTGCTGGTGATTCACAACATCAGCCTGCCGCCGGCGTGTTTCGGTACCGGCAAGGTTCAGCAATTTTTCCAGAACCGCCTGGACCCCCAGGAACACCCGTACTTTGCCAGCATCAGCCACCTGACCGTGTCCGCCCACCTGTTCATCGAGCGTGATGGCGCGGTGACCCAGTTCGTGTCGCTGTGCGACCGCGCCTGGCACGCAGGTGTTTCGTGTTTCGACGGGCGCGAAGGCTGCAATGACTTCTCCATCGGCATCGAGCTGGAAGGCACTGACGACCTGCCCTATGCCGATGCCCAGTACACCGTGCTGGAACAGCTTACGCGGCACATCTGCGGTGCCTGGCCGGCCATCGACCTGGGCCGTATCCAGGGCCATAGCGACATTGCCCCGCAGCGCAAGACCGACCCCGGCCCGGCATTCGACTGGCCGCGCTACCGTGAAGCGCTGCGGCACAACGAGGACAAGGCATGAGTTTTCTGGTGTTGGTGCTGGCGCTGTGGGTCGAGAAGTTCTCGGCCCTGCGCCATCAGGTTCAACGTGACGGTTTTTTCCTTGGTGAGCTGGTGCGCCTGGAGCGCAGCGGCAAGGTTCACCCGTGGTGGACGCTGACGCTTCTGGTGCTGGCGCCGGTCGCCCTGCTGGTCTTGCTGTTGCACGTACTGGAGCCCGTGGCCTATGGCCTGCTGGCGCTGCCGGTGCATCTGCTGGTGTTGGTCTACAGCCTGGGCCGCGGTGACGCCAAGGCCTCGCTCGGCCCGTTCCGTGACGCCTGGCGCCGGGGCGATGACCAGGCCGCCTTGCACGTGGCAGAGCGCGACCTTGGCCTGGCGGCCGATGAGCCGCACACGTTGTTGGTGCGGGTGCAGGGCAACTTGCTGTGGCAGGTGTATCAGGGCTTCTTCGCCGTGATCTTCTGGTATTTCGTGCTGGGGCCGGGGGCAGCGTTGGCGTATCGGTTACTGGCGCTGTGCGCTGGTCGCAGCGGGCAAGCGGTGCTGAAGTCGCGCGCCGAGCAGTTGCGGCACATCATGGACTGGCTGCCGGTGCGCGTGCTGGCGTTGAGCTTTGCCTTGGTGGGCAATTTCCTGGCGGTGACGCGGGTGATGCTGCACGAGGTGCTCAACTGGCACATCAGCGCCGCCCACCTGGTGGCCCGGGTCGGGCGCGTTGCCGACGACATTCCCGACGATGAAGATAGCCAGCGTGGGTTGGGGCGCCTGGACAGCCTGTGGGAGCTGCTGCTGCGCTGTGGGGTGTTGTGGTATGCCGCGTTCGCGCTGTGGACGGTGCTGGCCTGAAATCAGGCGGGGGCAGCGCGGCTACCAGCCGAACAGCTCACACGCGTTGCGGGTACTCGCGGCAGCCAGCTCGCCGGCCTCGACACCCATCACTTGTGCCAGCGCACCGGCTATCTCGGGCAGATGCTCCGGGCTGTTCCTCACCCCTGGGAACATGGCCGGCGCCATGTCTGGCGCATCGGTCTCCAGCACCACGCTGTCCAGCGGCAGGCGCGCCAGGGTCTTGCGCAGCCGCAATGCCTGCGGCCAGGTCGCTGCACCGCCCAGCCCCAGCCGAAAGCCCAGCTTGATGTACTCGCGGGCCTCTTCATAACTGCCGGCAAAGGCATGCACCACCCCCGCCCGTGCCGGTTTGTAGCGCTTGAGCGTGGCAATTACCTGGGCATGGCTGCGGCGCACGTGCAACAGCGCCGGCAGCTGGAAATCACACGCCATCTGCAGTTGTGCTTCGAACAACGCCTGTTGGCGGGCCTTGTCCAGGTGTTCGAGGTAATAGTCCAGGCCAAATTCGCCCACTGCACACAGCCGTGGGTCACCGCGCAGGCGCTCCAGCCACTCGCGCAATTGCTGCAGGTGCTCGGGCCGATGCTGCTCCAGGTAGACCGGGTGCAGGCCCAGCGCGGCGTACAGGCCTGGTTCGGCGCCGGCCAGCGCCCACACCCGCTGGAAGTTCGCCTGGTACACCCCGAGCACGACCATTCGCTCCACACCGCGGGCCGCCGCGTTGGCCAGCAGGCGCGCGCGGTCGGCGTCGAAGTCGGGGAAGTCCAAGTGGGTGTGGGTGTCGATCAGGCGCATGTTCAGCCTGCGGCGATACGTTGTTTGAACGTACGGCCTATGGCATGCACGCCAGGTTCGTAGCGCTTTTCCTCGATGGCGGCCAGCGCCAGTTCCAGCGCAGTGGCGGCGATCAGGCCGTGCTGCTGGGCCATGGCATTGACCGGCAGTGGCAGGAAGTCCAGCAACTGGTTGTCGCCAAACGTGCCCAACTGCAGCTGCCGGGAGCCGGCGGGGCGCGCCTGCAATGTGTCGAATACCCCTTGCAGCAGCACATACGAGGTGGTCACCAGGGCATCGGGCAGGCCCCCCAGGTCGTCGATCAGTTGCTGCATCAGGCGCTGGCCGCAGGCCCGGCTGAAGGCTTCGCCCTGGTAGCGGCGCACGTCACCGGCATAGCCTTGCAGCGCTTCATCGAAACCACCTGCACGGGCCTGGCTGACCGACAGCTCCGGGCGGGCGCCGAGCAAGGCAATGCTGCGTGGCGCGGCGCGCAGCAGGCTGGCGGCCAGCTGGCGGCTGGCGTCGCGGTCGTCGCTGATCACCGAACAGAAATGCGCAGGGTTCAGGCGGCGGTCGATGGCGATCACCGGCAGGCCTTTGTTCTGCAGTTCGCGGTAGCTGTCATCTTCGGCTGGCAGGCAACTGGCAACGAACAGCGCATCGCAACGACGGGCGCGGAACAGTTGCTGCAACTGGCGTTCGCTTTCGGGTTGGTCATCGCTGCTGGCGATCAGCAACTGGTAGCCGCGGGCGCGGGCGCCCTGTTCCAGTTGCTTGGCAATGCGCGCGTAGCTGGGGTTCTCCAGATCCGGGAGAATGAACCCCAGGGTACGGGTATGCCGGCTGCGCAGGCCAGCAGCCTGTGGGTTGGGGGTGAAGCCGTGGGCCTCGACCACCGCGCGCACCCTGTCGACCGTGCTGCTGCTGATGCGTTGCTGTTCAGCCTTGCCATTGATGACGTAGCTGGCGGTGGTCACGGACACACCGGCCAGACGGGCGATATCGCTGAGTTTCACCGAATTTTCCTTGTTGTTACCGGGGCTGGCGGGCAGGCCGGGCCGGCTAGTTTGACCGCCTACCGGCCATCCGCGCAGACGACTATTGTCGCAATTGTCCGACAAGATGGGGCTTTTTCCTTGGCAGATTATCGAGTAACGTGGCCGCCTGGTCAGATTAAACGTTTCAGCTGCCGATTTTCTGCCTCGGCCGAGAAAGCTGCAAGCGTTAGGCTGGCAGCCCCAAGCTGCAAATTTCAACTTGCAAGCTATAAGAAAAAGCGTGTCGGTGCACTGTCCGCTTTCGCTTGCAACGCGCAGCTCGAGGCCTGCAGCCCGCCGCTGGCCGTTACGTGAATTTCACAACAATACTCCAGTACCCCAACGGGAACTGCATAAGGAGAAGGTCATGCTCGAGCTCGCCAAGGAGCAGATAGCCATGGGTCAGACGGCAGCCGACAAGGCTGAGGCCTTGCGCCTGCTGGCCGACCGGCTGGTTACCGATGGCCTGGTTGCCGAAGGGTACTTGCAAGGGCTGCAAGCCCGTGAGGCGCAAGGCTCTACCTTCCTTGGCCAGGGCATCGCCATTCCCCATGGTACGCCGCAAACCCGTGACCTGGTGTATGCCACCGGCGTACGCCTGTTGCAGTTCCCTGAAGGGGTGGACTGGGGTGATGGGCAGATGGTCTACCTGGCCATCGGCATCGCTGCGCGTTCCGATGAACACCTGCGCCTGCTGCAACTGCTGACCCGTGCGCTGGGCGAAACCGACCTGGCCGAAGCGCTGCGCCGCGCCAGCTCCGCCGAGGCGTTGCTCAAGCTGCTGCAAGGCGCGCCGCAAGCGCTGGCGCTGGATGCGCAACTGGTCGGCCTGAACCTGCCGGCCGAAGACTTCGACGAGCTGGCCTGGCGTGGGGCCCGGCTGTTGCAGCGCGCCGACTGCGTCGACAGCGGTTTTGCCGCCGTGCTGCAGCAGGCCGAGCCGCTGCCGCTGGGCGAAGGCCTGTGGTGGCTGCACAGCGAGCGCCAGGTGCGCCAGCCAGGCCTGGCCTTCGTCACCCCGCAACAGCCACTGCGCTACCGTGACCAGCCGCTCAATGGCCTGTTTTGCCTGGCCAGCCTCGGCGCGGCCCACCAGGCCTTGCTGGAGCGGCTGTGCGAAGTGCTGATCGAAGGCCGCGGGCAGACGCTCTACCAGGCCACCAGTAGCCGTGCGGTGCTGGAGGTTCTGGGAGGCGAGGCGCCGCCAGACTGGCCCTGCGCCCGCGTGGTGCTGGCCAACCCGCATGGGCTGCATGCCCGCCCGGCCAAAGTGCTGGCGCAACTGGCCAAAGGCTTTGAAGGGGACATCCGCGTGCGCTTGGCCGACAGCGCCCAGCCAGCGGTGTCGGTGAAGAGCCTGAGCAAGCTGCTCAGCCTGGGCGCCCGCCGTGGCCAGGTGCTGGAATTGCTGGCCGAACCCGCGGTTGCCGCCGATGCCTTGCCAGCGTTGTTGGCCGCCATCGAGCAGGGCCTGGGCGAGGAAGTCGAGCCGCTGCCACAGGGCACCAGCGCTGAACCGGAGGCCGCGCCCGAGGTGCTACAAGCGCCACCGGCCGGGAGCCGCATTCAAGGCGTGGGCGCGGCCCCAGGCATCGCCAGCGGCCCCGCGCACGTGTGTGTCGAGCGCGAGTTCGACTACCCCCTGCGTGGCGAGTCGTGCACGCAGGAGCGGCAGAAGCTGCGCGACGCCCTGGCGGTCGTGAGCAGTGAACTGCAGGCGCTGGTGCAGCGCAGCGACAAAGCCATTGGCGAGATTTTCGTCACCCACCAGGAGATGCTTGCCGACCCCGCCCTGACCGACGATGTCGAACAGCGCCTGGCCCAAGGCGAGAGCGCCGCCGCCGCGTGGATGGCGGTGATCGAGGCCGCGGCCCGCCAGCAGGAGGCCTTGCACGATGCCTTGCTGGCCGAGCGCGCCGCCGACCTGCGTGACGTGGGCCGTCGCGTGCTGGCGCAGTTGTGCGGGGTGCAGGCGCAAGTGGAACCCGAGCAGCCCTACGTGCTGGTCATGACCGAAGTGGGCCCCTCCGATGTCGCCCGGTTGGACCCGAGCCGGGTGGCCGGTATCGTCACCGCCCAGGGCGGCGCGACCGCGCACAGCGCCATCGTCGCCCGGGCCCTGGGTATCCCCGCCGTGGTTGGCGCAGGGGCCGCGATACTGCTGCTGGAAAGCGGTACACCGCTGCTGCTCGATGGCCAGCGCGGTACGGTCAGCGTGGCGCCGCCGGCCGATGAACTGCAACGCGCGCTGGCCGAGCGCGACCAGCGCGAGCAGCGTTTGCAGGCTGCCTGGGCCAGCCGTTTCGAGCCCGCGGTTACCCGTGATGGGCATGCAGTCGAGGTGTTTGCCAACATCGGCGAAAGCACTGGCATCGCCAAGGTGGTGGACCAAGGTGCCGAGGGCGTGGGCCTGTTGCGCACCGAGCTGATTTTCATGGCGCACCCTCAAGCGCCGGACGTGGCCACCCAGGAGGCCGAGTACCGCCGTGTGCTCGATGGTCTGGACGGGCGGCCGCTGGTAGTGCGTACCCTGGATGTCGGCGGTGACAAACCGTTGCCGTATTGGCCGATTGCAGCCGAAGAAAACCCGTTCCTTGGCGTGCGCGGCGTGCGCTTGACCCTGCAGCGCCCGCACGTCATGGAAGACCAGTTGCGTGCGTTGCTGCGGGCCGCCGACCAGCGGCCGCTGCGTATCATGTTCCCCATGGTCGGCCAGGTGCACGAATGGCGTGAGGCGCGGGCCATGGTCGAGCGTTTGCGTGCCGAAATCCCGGTCGCCGACCTGCAACTGGGCATCATGGTCGAGGTCCCCTCGGCAGCCCTGCTGGCGCCACAGCTGGCCCGCGAAGTGGACTTTTTCAGCATCGGCACCAACGACCTGACGCAGTACACCCTGGCCATCGACCGTGGCCACCCAAGCCTCTCGGCCCAGGCCGACGGCCTGCACCCGGCGGTGCTCAGCCTGATCGACATGACGGTGCGTGCCGCCCATGCCCATGGCAAATGGGTAGGTGTGTGCGGTGAGCTGGCGGCCGACCCGCAAGCGGTCGCCGTGTTGCTGGGCCTGGACGTGGATGAGCTCAGCGTCGCCGCGCGCAGCATTGCCGAAGTCAAGGCCCTGGTCCGCCAGGCCGATCACCAAACGGCCCGCGCCCTGGCGCGCGAGGCCCTGCAACAGGACAGCGCGGCAGCGGTACGCGCGCTGGTGGAGCGTTACTGAATGGCCAAGATCCTCACCCTTACCCTGAACCCGGCGCTGGATCTCACTATCGGCCTGGGCACCTTGCGCCCAGGGCAAGTCAACCGCAGTCAGGCCCAGCACAGCCACGCCGCCGGCAAGGGGCTGAATGTCGCCCAGGTGCTGGCCGACCTGGGGCACAGCGTAACCGTGGGCGGCTTCCTCGGGGATGACAACCTGCAACCGTTCGAGGCGCTGATCGAAACCCGCGGCTTCGCCGACTGCTTTGTCCGCGTGGCGGGTGAAACCCGCAGCAACATAAAGCTGGTCGAAGCCGATGGCCGCGTGACCGACATCAACGGCCAAGGCCCGCTGGTGGACCAGGCGGCGCGCGATGCCTTGCTCAGCCGCCTGGCCCAGGTCGCGCCAGGCCACGATGCGGTGGTGGTGGCCGGCAGCCTGCCGCGTGGGGTCAGCGCCGAGTGGTTCCAACAATTGCTCGAACAGCTCAAGGCCCAAGGCCTCAAGGTGGCCCTGGACAGCAGCGGTGAAGCTTTGCGGGCCGGTTTGCAAAGCGCGCCGTGGCTGGTCAAGCCCAATACCGAAGAACTGGGCGAAGTGCTCGGCGAGGCAGTGGTTACCCAGGCCCAGCAAGGCGCCGCTGCCGAGCGCCTGTTGGCCAGCGGCATCGAACACGTGGTGGTATCGGCGGGTGAGCAGGGGGTCAGCTGGTACATGCGCGACCGCGTGCTGCACGCAGTCCCGCCCACGGTGCGGGTCGCCAGCACGGTGGGGGCAGGGGATTCCCTGGTCGCCGGCATGGTGCATGGCCTGCTGCAGGGCGAAGCGCCCGCGCAGACCTTGTCCCGGGCCACCGCCATCGCCGCCCAGGCCGTCACCCAGGTTGGCTTCGGCATCTGCGACCGTGAGCAACTGGCTCGGCTGCAGGCGGCCGTGCAACTGACAGAACAACAAGAGGGTTGCCGATGAACATTGCCATTGTCACCGCCTGCCCTAATGGCCAGGTGTCGAGTTTGCTGAGTGCCCGCTTGCTGTCTGCCGCAGCCCAGCGGCGCGGTTGGAGCACCAGTGTCGAGGTGCAGGATGCCGAACACCCCGAGCGGCAACTGAGCGCGACGCAAATCGCCGAGGCCGACTGGGTGCTGGTGGTCAGCACCGGCCCGGTTGACCTGTCCCGCTTCGTCGGCAAGCGCCTGTTCCAGAGCACGCCGTCGCAGGCCCTGGCCGACCGCGAAGGTTTCCTCGATGAGGCGGCGGCCAACGCCCGCTTGCTGACGGATGTGCCAGGCAAGCCGGCGCTGGAAGAGCGTTCTGCCGGCGTCAAGATTGTTGCCGTCACAGCCTGCCCGACCGGTGTGGCTCACACCTTCATGGCCGCGGAGGCTTTGCAGCAGGCAGCGCAACAAGTGGGCTACCAGCTCACCGTGGAAACCCAGGGCTCGGTCGGCGCACGCAACCCGTTGTCTGCCGAAGCCATCGCCCAGGCCGATGTGGTGCTGTTGGCCGCCGACATCGAGGTGCCCACCGCCCGCTTTGCCGGCAAACGTATTTACCGCTGTGGTACCGGAATCGCCCTCAAGCAGGCGCGGGCCACGCTGGACAAGGCCTTGGCCGAAGGCAAGGTGGAAAACAGCGCCGATGCCGCGGCGGCCGCGCCCGCCAAGGGTGAAAAGACCGAGGTGTACAAGCACCTGCTGACTGGCGTGTCGTTCATGCTGCCGATGGTGGTGGCGGGCGGCCTGCTGATCGCGCTGTCATTCGTGTTCGGCATCGAAGCCTACAAGGAGCCCGGCACCTTGCCGGCGGCGCTGATGCAGATTGGTGGCGAAGCGGCCTTCAAACTGATGGTGCCACTGCTGGCGGGCTATATTGCCTGGTCTATCGCCGACCGCCCCGGGTTGGCGCCGGGCATGATCGGTGGCCTGCTGGCGAGCACCCTGGGTGCCGGCTTCATTGGCGGCATCGTGGCCGGTTTCCTGGCGGGCTACAGCGCCAAGGCCATCGCCCGCTGGGCTCGTTTGCCCAGCAGCCTGGAGGCGCTCAAGCCGATCCTGATCATCCCGTTGCTGGCGAGCCTGTTCACCGGCCTGGTGATGATCTACGTGGTCGGCCAGCCGGTTGCAGCCATGCTGGAAGGCCTTACCCGCTTCCTGGACAGCATGGGCACCACCAACGCCATTCTGCTGGGGCTTTTGCTGGGCGGCATGATGTGTGTCGACCTTGGCGGGCCGATCAACAAGGCCGCCTATGCGTTCTCGGTGGGGCTGCTGGCCTCGTCGAGCTACGCCCCCATGGCCGCGACCATGGCGGCGGGCATGGTGCCGCCGATCGGCCTGGGTATCGCCACCTTCATTGCCCGGCGCAAGTTCGCGCAAAGCGAGCGCGAGGCCGGTAAGGCGGCCCTGGCGTTGGGGCTGTGCTTCATCTCGGAAGGGGCGATCCCGTTTGCTGCCAAAGACCCGCTGCGGGTTATTCCGGCCAGTGTCGCCGGTGGTGCGTTGACCGGGGCATTGTCGATGTACTTCGGCTGCAAGCTGATGGCCCCGCATGGCGGCTTGTTCGTGCTGCTGATCCCTAATGCGATCAACCACGCGCTGCTGTACCTGTTGGCGATCGTCGCGGGCAGTTTGCTCACGGCGGTGGTCTATGCCGTGATCAAGAAGAGTGAGCGGGTAGAGCTGGCTGTGGCGCCCGTTAAAGGCTAGCGGTTTGTATAGGCAGTACTGGCCTCTTCGCGGGTAAGCCCGCTCCTACAGGAATTTCGCAGGCTTGCAGAGTGCGCGGGCCACCTGAGGGAGCGGGTTCACCCGTGCTTCTGCCGCAATGGCTTTAGCAGATCACCCAGGCCGTTATGGTCGATCTCATGCATCAACGCCAGCAACCCCCCCAGTTCCCCCGTAGGGAAACCCTTGCGTGCGAACCAGGCCAGGTAGTCTCCCGGCAAGTCGGCAATGCATCGCCCCTGGTATTTGCCGAAGGGCATCGTGCGGGTCACCAACAGTTCCAGGGTTTCGGGTTTCATCAGAAGAGACCGGGTTGTGACGAAGCGCCGACCATACTGCAATCTGCACGAGCGCCCAAGCGGTAATCATGCAGAACACCGGTATCCGGCTTTTCTGGTTGTTATCTAAGCTGTTGATATTAAAGAATATTCAAGATCATTCCAGGTTGGCACGAACACTGCTCCTATCCAGATGACTATCACCTGCCAAGGAGCTTTACCATGAGCAACCCGAACAAAGACGTGATCGATGTACTGAACGACCTGATCGAGTACAGCAAGGACGGCGAGAAAGGTTTTCGTGAGTCGGCCGATGATGTCAAGAACCCGGAGCTGAAATCGTTCTTCGCCCAGCGCGCCGGCGAATGCGCCAATGCGGCCGGTGAACTGCAAAGCGAAGTGCGCCGCCTGGGTGGCGACCCGGAAACCTCTACCAGCTTCAGTGGCGACCTGCATCGCGGCTGGGTCAACCTTAAGTCGATGGTCACCGGCAAGGATGAAGAAGCAGTGCTCAACGAAGTGGAGCGCGGCGAGGACCATGCCCTGAAGGCTTATAAGGAAGCCCGTGAGAAGCTGGTTAAACTGGGCCGCACTGCCTCAGACACTACCTATGCCCTGGTGGAGAAGCAGCTGCAAGGCGTGCAGCGTAATCACGACCAGGTGAAAGCCCTGCGCAACGCTGCTCGCGCCCGCTCTTAAGCCTCTGGGCCCTCTACCCGGTTACGGCCTTTGGCCTTGGCCCGGTAGAGGGCCTCGTCCGCGGCACCCAGCAACCTGGCCAGGTCGTACTGGGTGCCGGACAGACCGATGCCGATGCTGACCGTGACCCCACGGGCATCATCGGCAAACGGTACAAGCTCTTCTACACTCCGGCGGATGCGCTCAGCCATTACTTGAGCACCTGCCAGGTCGGTCTCCGGCAGTACTACCTGAAACTCCTCCCCGCCGTAGCGCGCAGCCAGATCTGCAGGGCGTCTCAAGCATGCCTCGATGGCCTTGGCCACCTCGCGCAGGGCATGGTCGCCACCGGCATGACCATGGCGCTGGTTGAATGCCTTGAAATGGTCGACATCCACCATCAGCAACGCCAACGGCATGTGATTGCGCTGCGCCCGCGCCCACTCCTGCCGCAATACCTGATCCAGCCGCCGGCGGTTTGCCAGGCCGGTGAGGCTGTCGGTTGCTGCCAGTGTCGCCAAGCCCTGTTCGGCTTCGTGGCGGCGGCGCAATTCCCGGCCCAGCAGCAAGGTGAGCCAGAGGATGCCGATGCACAATACACCCGTGGCGACACTGACCACCGCGGCGGTACGGCGCCACGACTGGAACACCTCGTCAGCTGAATGCTGCACCAGCACGATCAGCGGTAACTGCGCTACCCGGGCGAAGGTGAACATGCGTGGCTGGCCGTTACTGGTCGCGGGGGCGGTGAAACTCCCGTGCTGCTCGCGGAGAATGCGTTTGAAATTCGGCCGAGTCGCAAAATTGGTACCGATCTCAAGCGTTTCCGGGCGCGAGGTTTGCCGGGCGAGCAATTGCCCATCCGTGTTCAGCAGGCTGATGCTGCTGTCGTCGCCGATGTCCAGGCGCCGGAACAGGTCGTTGAAGTACGACAGGCGCAGCGCCCCCGCGGCGACCCCGGCAAACTCGCCTTGCGGCCCGGAAATACGCCGGCTGAAGCTGATGCACCAGTCCAGGTCACCCAGTTTGGCCTTGAATGGCGGACCCACCAGCAGCCCCAGGTGAGCATTGTGCTGGTGCGCCCTGAAGACCCCGGTATCGCCAAAGTTGGCCTGGCGCGGCACGCTGCTGGTGGAGTCACCGACCACGTTGCCTTGCTTGTCCAGCCAAAGCACGTCACCGCGCTGGCGGTCGACGAACGCCTCGTTGAACAGCAGACGCTGGCGCAACGGGCCGGGAATTTCCGGAAGCTCCTTGCGCCCAACGGCCCAGATCAACCCTTTGAGCGATTGGTCGTACAGCTCGGCATTGCGCAGGATGTCGCTTTCGATCAGTTGCACGATGTTGTTGGCTGAACGCACGGCCGACTGCTCGACGCTGTCCCGCTCGCGGGCCAGCAGGTAGCTGACGATCGCCACGATAGCGAGCACGGCAAGGCAACTGCCCAAATTGAGGGTCAGCTCGGGGTGCGACCTGTAAAATGCTCGAGGCGGGGATTGGGTGGGCATGGTCGCTACTGCAGGGGCAGGGCTATTCGCGGCGGCGGTATTCTAGGGAAGCAAGGATTGTCGGACAAGATTTGTCCGACGGAATCACGCTGTACTGCATGTTGGATTTACGCTGAACCCTGTGGGAGCGGGCGTGCCCGCGGAGCAAGTGTTGCGGTGTATGGCACCGGCTTCACCGGTGTTCGCGGGCATGCCCGCTCCCACAGGCGTTCAGGTGTGCTGCCTGCAAACGAGGGTCAGAACACGTTCACGGGGTAATCGACGATCACCCGCAGTTCATCGTTGTCGCTGTTGCTGTCGATCGAGGCATAGCCCTGGCTGCCACGGTGGGTGGCATAGCGCACCAGCACCGACAGGTCCTTCAGGTCACCCTCCTGGAACACGTACTTCAAGTCCAGGTCGCGTTCCCAATGCATGGCGTTCTTGCCATCGGCACGGTAGTAGTCGTAATGGGTGGTGTCCTGGGTGGCCTTGGTCAGGTCCGCTTCGCCGCGCGAATAGGACAGCGAGCTGGTCAGGCCTGGTACGCCGACACCTGCGAAGTCATAGTTGTACTGCAGCTTCCACGACCGCTCGTTGGGGGCGTTGAAGTCCGAGTACATGCGCGAGTTGTCCAGGTACACGCTGTCGCCCAGGTTGATGTAGTCGAACGGGGTGTTGCCATTGACCCGCTGGTAGGCGGCGGTGACGCTGTGGTACCCGGCGTTGACGGTGAAGTGCACGCTGTAGGTGTTGTTGTCGATCTTGCCCAGCAGGGCCTGGCCGGTGTCCTGGGTGTGATAGAAGTGCACCCCGGGGTTCAGGCTGACCAGATCGCTGACCACGTAGGTGTAGTCGAAATCAGCGTAGTACTGGTTCCAGATGTCCTTCAGTTCGGCGGCGTACAGGTTGGCGGTGATGTTCGGCGTACCGCTCCAGGAGGCACCAGCCCAGTTCAGGTGCTTGCTCTTGTCGTGTTCGTCGAGCGAGCCGTAGTAGGTGTCGATGCGGCGGTGGCCACTCTGGTTGTACGGGTGGGTGAAGCTCACCTGGCCGCCTTCGAGCAGCAAACCGTCGACGCTGGTGTTGGTCAGGCTCACACCGCGGAAGGTTTGCGGCAGCATGCGGGTTTCGCCGCCGGCAATCACCGGGTTGGTGAGGAACAGGTCACCGGCCTTCAGTTCGGTGTCGAAGGCTTTGAGCTTGACTGCAGCGCCAGCGGTGGAAAACGAATGCGGCGCAGCACCCAGTTCGCCGTCGTCCTTGATGTGCGCTGGCAGGATGCTGGTGCCGGCATGGCCGCCGCCACCGTCGAGCTTCAGGCCCAGCATGGCATGGGCGTCCAGGCCAAAACCGACCGTGCCTGGGGTGTAGCCCGACTCGAACCGCGCTACTGCGCCCTGGCCCCACTCGCGGGTATCGCGCACGCCGGCGTTGTGGTTGTCGCGGTTGAAGTAGGCATTGCGCAAATGCAGATTGAAGGACGACCCTTCGATGAAGCCATCAGCCTTGTCTTCATCTGCCTGGGCGGCGCAAGGGATCGTTGCAGTCAATGCAATGAAAAACGGGGTGAAACGAAACGCGGAAGGCACCGGTAGAAGCTCCTTTGGTCTGACGGTGGGGCAGTTTTTATTTTGAATGTGCGTCTTTCTTATGGGTAAACGTTACAGCCGGGCTGAGAGTTACGGGCACATAAAAAAAGCCGCTGATGAGCAGCGGCTTTAAAAGGCTAACATATCGGCACAGGCTGTGCCCATGGCGTAGCCAAGGGAAAGTGGAAGCAACAACAGCGCCTGATCAGCTGTCGGCTTTGGCATCGACAGAGGCCTTGGAAGCTGTCTGTTCAGCATCTTTCATCACGTCGGCCTTATGTACGGCAACGCTTTCGCGGGCCTCTTGGTGCACGGCGGCGAGTTCGCTGTTACGGTTGACGAACGCCGGCGAATCTTCGGCCATGGCCAGGGGCGACAACAACAGGGACGACAGGACGAAAACGCTGGCAATACCCATACTGTTGGACATTTGAAACTACCTTCTTGCTGTGCAAGTGCTAATGAGGACGGGCTAAAGTTAGTCCTTTCATTGCACTTGATACAGAGCGAAGTGCGATAAGCACTGTTGCGCAAAAGGTAACGATATACGCAAAAAGCAATAGGGCTTTCGTTTGCAAGCCGCAGGCTAGACGCGGCCTTTGCAGCCCCGGCAATTGCCGCCCTGTCACTGAACCAGGGGCTGCTTCGCACCCCATCGCGACACAAGGCCGCTCCTACAGGTCGGGAGCTGGATACCGAATGTATTCGCCCCGGCTTCACTGCGCACGAACACGTCCCCGCCATGCATCAGCGCAATTGCCTTGACGATGGCCAGGCCCAAGCCATGGTTCCCGCCCCCGCTGTTGCTGCGCGCCGCATCCACCCGGTAGAAACGCTCGAACAGCAGCGGCAGGTGCTCGTCGGCAATCGCAGGCCCCGGGTTGCTCACGGCAATGCTGACCTGCTGCGGCCCGGGGACGATCCTTACCTGGATCACCTGGTGCGGCGCCGTATGCTGCACGGCATTGTTCAGCAGGTTGATCAACGCCCGGCGCAATTGGGCTTTTTCGATGGGAACCTGGGCATCGCCACTGACGCTGACGCTGAC